>CAZJJF010000144.1:0-8878 GCA_964546245.1 uncultured Anaerolineales bacterium | reverse complement strand
AGCTCCTCAATCGGTCGCCATTGGCCCGTCTCAGGGTGTTGATAGCGCCAGAGAGTCCAGCCATTACAGGACTTCCAGCCTGTGACGACCTGGCCGACTCGCGATGGCGATCTGTACTCCTGCCCGTCGTAGCGTACCGTTCCCTTGCCATTCAGAAGCTCGGCAAAGAACGTCTGCCCGTGGACCGTAGCTTGAATTGAGACGGGGAACGGAACGGTTGGCAGCGGAGGTGGCGGTGGCGATGGCGGCTCAAGACCCCGGCTAGTGGTGACAATTTCGCCCCACCACTCTTCGTCGAGGGAGTAGACAGTATGCTGCTCTGCCTTGACGCCTATACCATGATCCCGCAACAGGTTGAGGAGCGTATCGCCGTCCACAAGGCTGATGCGCATTCGCCCTGGAGCCTGGGCTTCCTCGATAGCGCCTCTCGAGAACTTACTGGTCGTGATGATGATGCCCTGTTCGTGAATGTCCAGCGAGCCGCGGACCGCGTGGACGATGGGAGCCTGAACGTTGCCCTTCCACCGTTTCACCTGCACGGCGGCTCGAACCTGAGTCATCCCACCTACATTCAGGATACCCCTCACATCGATGCCCCCGTCGCCGCCGTATGACGTCACTTGAATGGTCTGTTCATCGAAACCTATGGCAAGCAGAAGCTCACCGATAAGCGCCTCGAAGCGGTCAGGAGGCATCTGCATGAGGCGTTCGTGAAGCGCTTCGCGGGTTTGCATATTGAGTTCGTCAATGCGATGGCTTATCTCGCTGGGCTGGCCGTCGGCCAGGGTGAAAAGGCCGCCGGGCACCCGCTTGAAGCGAGATTCCAGGCGCTTCGTATCGACATAGAGGCGCGACCCCATCGTAGCATCTGGTGTCTGACCACGAGGTTCGAGAAAACCAGCCCGTAGAGCGCGCTGGGTGATCTCAGTATAGTGTAGTGGCTTGCGGGCTTGCTTGAGAACCTCGTAGGCGGCGTCAAGGAAGTTCATTGGCTGCGTCCTGACAGATGTGGAGTGTGCTCGACGTGCTTATAGCACACCGCAGTCAGGGTGTCAACCAGCCAGCGCTCGTAGACACGACATGCTGCGTCTCTACACTGGCGTAGGGGCCCAAGAGGGCAGGCGCGGGGGCCTGCCCCTACGGGTGGGGCGGGGGTTTGTCCCGCCTGCCGTTGCGCCGTATAATGCCCAACGCGGGGGCGGCGCTCTCGCTATTCCTCAAGGGCGAGGTTCTTTGACGATGGAACACATTCTTCTGGACGGCGATAGTCTCAGTATCGAGCAGGTGGTGGCGGTGGCGCGGGGTGGGGCGCGGGTGGCGCTGGCCGATGCGGCGTGGGCCAGCGTGCACCGGGCGCGGGCGGCGGTGGAGGCTCTCGTTGCCTCTGATGCGGTGGTCTACGGGGTGACGACGGGCTTCGGTGATTTCAAGAATGTTCTCATCTCGCGCCAGGATGCGGCGGCCTTGCAGCGCAATCTGGTGCGCTCCCACGCGGTGGGGGTGGGGGCGCGGTTGCCGACGGAGGCGGTGCGGGCGATGATGGTCGTGCGCGCCAACTCGCTGGCGAAGGGGTACTCCGGCGTGCAGGAGGCGACGCTGCGCTTGCTGCTGGAGATGTTGAACCGGGGTGTGCATCCGGTGGTCCCGTCGCGGGGGTCGTTGGGGGCGTCGGGGGACCTGGCGCCGTTGGCGCACATCGCGCTGACGATGATCGGCGAGGGCGAGGCGGAGCACGAGGGCGAGACGCTGGGAGCGGCGGCAGCCCTGGCGCGAGCAGGGTTGAGACCGGTCGCGCTGGACGCTAAGGAAGGGTTGGCGCTGGTCAACGGCACGGCGTTGATGGGCGGGTTGGGCGCGCTGGCGACCCACGCCGCCGAGATCGTGTACCGGACGGCTAACGTGGCGGGCGCGCTGACGTTGGAGGCGCTGGAAGGGACGCCCCAGGCTTTCGATGCTCGCTTACAGGCGGTGCGGCCTCACCCGCGCCAGATGGAGTGCGCGGCGCAGCTGCGGGGCCTGCTGGAGGGTAGCGGGCTGGTGCGCCAGGCGACCGACCCCCGTCGCGTGCAGGACCCGTACTCGCTACGCTGCATGCCCCAGGTGCACGGGGCTGTCCACGACTCGATTGCTTACGCGCGCTGGGTAGTGGACATTGAGAATAACTCGGCGACGGATAACCCGCTGCTGTTCTGGGAGGGGGATACGCCGGTCGCGCTCAGTGGCGGCAACTTCCACGGTGAGCTGACGGCGCTGGCGCTGGATTACCTCAAGATGGGGCTGACTGAGTTGGGCAATATCTCGGAGCGGCGCACTAATCGCCTGGTGGACCCGCATTCGAATGGCGGGTTGCTGCCGCCGTTCCTGACGGAGCGCGGCGGGCTGAACACGGGCTTCATGCTGGCTCATTACACGGCGGCGGCCCTGGCGTCGGAGAACAAGACGCTGGCGCACCCCGCCAGCGCCGACACCATCCCCACCAGTGGCAACACCGAGGATCACGTGAGCATGGGGCCGACGGCGGCGCATCACGCGCTGATGGTGCTGGACAATGTGCAGGGCATCCTGGCGATTGAGCTGCTGTGCGCGGCGCAGGCGATTGATTATCGCCGACGGGGCGCGCTGGCCGATGCGCCGCTAGGGCAGGGCACACGCCGCGCCTACGAGGTCATTCGCGAGTGCGTGCCTTTCCTGGCCGAGGATGCCTATCTCGCGCCGTACATCGCAATGCTGAAGGAGCTGGTGCAGGCAGGGGAGATGGCCGGGGGGAGCCGGTAGCGGTAGGTGGCCGTGCCGGGGCGCGCCAGGTTGGGCAGCAAGCGTCACGACTTGCCTGTTGGGAGTCGAGGACTAGAATTGGGTTTGAGAGCGCCAATGTCGTGCGAGTAAGGAGTCTCTCTTGGTAAGCATGGGCGAGATTGAGGACATAGTTGCGGAGATTGCGCGGGTGTTTCAGCCTGAGCAGATCATCCTGTTCGGTTCCTATGCCTACGGGAAGCCGCGCAGCGATTCAGACGTCGACCTGCTGATCATCATGCCGTTTGAAGGCTCGCCATCGTACAAAGCGCTCGAAATCCTGGCACACGTTGATCCTTCGTTCGCGGTTGATCTTCTTGTCCGCTCGCCAGATGAGATTGAACAGCGCCTGGCGTGGCACGATTTCTTCCTGGGGGAGATCATCGAGCAAGGCAAGGTGCTGTATGCAGCCCCTTACGCAAGAGTGGGTTGATAAGACGGAGCAACCGGATGTTGAAATATCTCCTGCGCGGGCTGGTGATTGTGCCGCTGCTGATGCTACTGGCGGCTGTGCCGCAGGCGCCCGGTGTGGACGCCCAGGAGGGCGAGCGGCCGTTCAGCTTCCCCTTCGCGGGGCCACCCGGCCCCGGCACCTGGCTGATGGGCCAGCCCTACGGTAATACTACCTTCGCCTACCGCAGCCGCTTCGGCGACTACCGCATGGGTCAGGGCATCCACTTTGGCATCGACATCAGCGCCAAGTGTGGTACGCCCGTGCTCGCCATCTACGACGGCACGATAGCGGCTATCGACGACGTGTACAAGTATGGGTCGGGGCCGCACAACGTGGTCGTCAATCACCCCAACGGCTATGCCTCGCTCTACGGCCACCTCGTCGAGCGGTCGAAGCTGGCGGTGGGAACGCCAGTCAAGCGGGGCCAGGTGGTTGGCTATTCCGGCGACCCCGACGTGACGTGCTACTCGCGGCCTCATCTGCACCTGGAGATTCGCGACCTCAGCCACCGCCACGCCTACAACCCTCTGCAACTGGTCGATATTGATTGGGATACGGTGGTGCTGTCCAGCCCCTTCGGTCGCACCTTTGAGCGCAACCTGGACGACCCGCGCGGCTGGCAGAACCCCTTCGACCAGCCGGACACGGTCTTTGGCGGGCCGGTGCTGAACGACTTCGCCAACCCCTGGCCGCCGTGATATGACGACGAAAGACGAGGGACGAAGGACCAACAGACTGATCGCATTGGTCGCTGGTCCTTCGTCCCTCGTCGCGCGATAGGAGATGCCCATGTTGCCCCTGGACCCAACGACGGCGCGCACCATCATCCTGCACGCCGATGATGATGTCGCTATCGCCCGTGCGCCGCTGACGGTGGGGCGGCGCATCGACGGCAACGGGGCGGGGGTGGTGACGGTGCGCGAGACGGTCCCTGTCGGGCACAAGGTCGCCCTGCGCCCCATCGGCCAGGGGGAGCCGATTCGCCGCTATGGGCAGATCATCGGCTTCGCCACGGCGGACATCGTGGCAGGGGAGCACGTTCATTCGCACAACCTGGCCGTCGCCAGCTTCGCCCGCGATTATGCCTTCGGCGTGGAGGTGCGGCCAGTGGATTTTGTGCCGGTCGCGGAGCGGCGCACCTTCCAGGGCTATCGACGGCCCGATGGCCGTGTCGCGACGCGCAACGTCATCGCCGTGATCTCGACGGTCAACTGTTCGGCGTTCACGACGCGACGCATCGCCGAGCGGGCGCGGGCGGAGCTACTGCCGCGCTTTCCCCACGTCGATGATATTATCGGCCTGACCCACAAGAGCGGTTGCGGGGCGCGCTACGGTGGCCCCGAGCTAGACCTGCTGCAACGCGCCCTGGCCGGCTTCGCGCGGCATGCCAATGTGGCGGGCTTCGTGCTGGTCAGCCTGGGCTGCGAGATCAACCAGATCAGCTACCTCATCGAGTCGCAGACACTGTACATGCCCGGCGAGGCCCCGCGTTTCCCGCCCGCTGTGTTGATCCAGGAGGAGGGCGGCGTCGCGGCGACGGTGGAGGCGGGACTGGCGGCGGTGGCGAGGCTGCTGCCGGCGGCCGACATGGCCCGCCGCACTACGGTGGATGCGTCGCACCTGAGCGTGGCGTTGCAGTGCGGCGGCAGCGATGGCTGGTCAGGCGTGACGGCCAACCCCGCCCTGGGCCACGCCTGCGACCGAATCGTGGCGCAGGGGGGAACGGTGTGCCTGGCCGAGACGCCGGAAATCTACGGCGCGGAGCATATGCTGACGCGGCGGGCGGCGTCGCGGGCGGTGGGCGAGAAGCTGGTGGAGCGGATTCACTGGTGGGAGGATTACACGGGCCGCCAGGACATGGCGATGGACAATAACCCGACGCCAGGCAACAAGGCGGGCGGTCTGACGACCATCTACGAGAAGTCGCTAGGGGCGGTGGCGAAGGCGGGCACGACGCCGCTGATGGAGGTGTTGGAATACGCGCAGCCTATCACGCGGCGCGGCTTCGTGTACATGGATACGCCGGGCTACGATCCGGTGTCATGCACGGGGCAGGTGGCGGGGGGCTGCAACATTATCGCCTTCACCACGGGGCGCGGCAGTTGCTTCGGTTTCAAGCCCGCGCCGAGCATCAAGATTGCCAGCAACAGCGACATGTACCGCCGCATGCTGTCGGACATGGACATCGACGCGGGACGCATCCTCGATGGGGCCAGCGTGGCGGAGGTGGGCGAGGAGATTCTCGACCTGTTGCTGCGCGTGGCAGGCGGCGAGGCGTCCAAGAGCGAGGCGCAGGGTATCGGCGAGGATGAGTTCAATCCCTGGATCATCGGGGCGACGATGTAGGCGACGACCGACCACCGACCACCGACCACCGGGACGAGGGCTGTGGTCGGTGACCGTGGTTGCCTGCCTCGCGCCGTGGGGCCATAGTGATGGCGCAAGCAGTGGGGGGCGGCATGCTACGGTAGGGTTCACGCGCTCCGAGCGCCCTGCTCCGCCTCGGCGGCGAGCCAGGCCGCCAGGTCGTCCCAGCCGTAGGCGGCCTCGCGCAGGTCTGCCCCGCCGATGTTGATACTGGCCTCGCCGACGTAGCGTCCGCCGAGATGCTCGTAGAAGGCGCGCGCGGGATTGTCGGTCAGCACCAGCACCAGCATCGACCGATAGCCCACCGCGCGCAGCCACTCGGCAGCGGCTACCGTCAACTGCCGCCCCAAGCCTCGACCCTGGTACTCGGGTCGCACGTATAAGCCCCATAGTTCCCCATCGTAGCTCTCTGGCCCCATGCGCGCCGGTCCGGCGCTGGCGAAGCCTACCACCTGGCCGTCATCCTCGGCGACCAGGGTGATGGCCGTGCCGGTCGCGCGGAGCAGAATCTCTCGCCATTGCTCGGCGCGCCTCGCGTAGGACAGGCCGTCCAGCGTCGCATCGGGGACGATGCCCCGGTAGGCGGCGCGCCAGGTATCGACGTGAACGCGGGCCAGGCCCTCGGGGTCGTCCAGGGTGGCGGGGCGGATGTTCATCGCTGCTCCTGTTCCAATTGGGCCAGGCGCTGCATCAGCCACGTTCGGCTGACGCGCATCTGGACGGTGCGGCCACGGCCGATGAGGGTATGGCCGCAGTGGGACGTCACGTCACACACGATGCGGTGGCCGTCCAGCGCAGCCAGGTAGGCGGTCGCCTCGACGCGCCGCCCAACCAGCACCGGGCTGAGGTGGACGACATCGACGGCGTGGCCGATGGTTTCCTCATCGTCGTCGAGATAGGGCAGGATGAGCTTGCGCGAGGCTTCTTCCATGTGCCGCACCAGATTCCACGTCGAGTAGACCGGGTGTGTCGCCCCCAGTTCCTCGAAGGCGGCGACCATGTCGGGGCGCACGACCACCTTCACCGACGCCGCCGCCCCGATCTGCAACCCTGGGCGCATGCTGCCTCCCAACTATAGGTCGACGATCATCATAAAGGTGCGAGTGTGAGCGCGCCCCGCCAGGCGGGCAGTTATGGCCGCTACTTGCTAGGTGGCGCAGTGCGTCGCCACTGGTTCTGGACGAGGCGGTAGTAGCGCGTCTCAGGGTGGACACCGTGGCTGTCGGTCACGTCTAGCTCGGCCTGGACCAGGGTGTCGTCGACGAAGCGGAAGCTGCGCAGGTTGACGCTGCGTATTTCCTTGCCGGTGGCGTCGAACTGGCGCTCTAGCTCGCGCCGCCAGTCGATACGGCCCTGGGGGTCGAGGGTGGAGGTCAGCAGTTGACGGTTGCCGCTCTGCCAGGTCCACGTTTCCAGGTCCAGGGTGGCCTGGAGGTCGGCGCGGGCGGCGGTGGTGGAGCGCTGGAAGCGGCCAAAGCCGAAGCCGGCCAGCCCCGCCAGACCCAGGAGCAGCGCGCCGATCAGGAGCAGGGCGGCAATGCGCCGCCAGGGGAAGGTGGGGCCGGCCGGGCGGTCGGGTTCGTGCCCTTCAGGTGAGGCGGTGGGGTCGTCGTGAAAGTTCCATTGCAGGCTTGAATCGGACATAGGTTGACTGTCGCTTTGCTAGGTGTAGCCAGACAAACGTGGTTTCTATCGACGGTAAAGTATAGCACAGGCGCGCCATTTGACAGGAACGGGCGCGCCTGTTATAATCAAGAATAATTATCAGTAGAGAAGCTTTCTAGAGTAAGAGACATTATCCGATGGACCCTACGGCGGTAATTCTGCGCCTGCGTAACGCGGGCTATCGACTGACTCCCCAGCGGCAGGCGGTCATCGAGGCGTTGGCGGGCAGCCGCCAACATCCCACCGCTGCCGAGCTTTACGAGCGCGTCCGTGCCCGCTACCCTATGATGGGCCTGGCGACGGTGTACAAGACGCTGGACCTGCTCATCGACATGGGTGAGGTGGTCGAGACGGGCTTCGGGCCGGGCGGCGCGCGCTACGAGCCGAACCTGCACCCGCACGTGAATCTGGTGTGCCGCAAGTGCGGTCAGGTGGCGGATGTGCCGCTCACGACCGAGACGAGCGGCGTGGGGCAGCCGTTGGCCTGGGTGGCAGGCCGCGCGGCCGAGGTGGGCTTCACCATCCAGGGCGGCCACATCGAGTATTTCGGCGTGTGCGCGGCGTGCGCGGCCGACCGGGGCAGGTGAAGGATTTACCACCGAATGTCCACGGGGCAGACCACGGCCTGGTCTATAATGACTTTAGGGTGGCGGATGCTGCGCCCGCCGTCTTGAGCCTCGCCACTATGACAAGGGGTGACACGTGGCATCACGTGAAATGGATATTCCTCTCGCGCTGCCCGCCGATGATGCGCGCTGCGCGAACATTCTACTGGAAACGATCACAACTCAGCCGGGTATTCGCGGCGCGGGCTTCGACTCGTCGCGTTCGACGCTGACGATCCAATATGACCCTGGGCAGACGTCGCTCAGCCAGGCAGAGGCTGTGGCCGATGAGATGGGGATCGCCCTGGGCCGCCAGCTCCAGTCGTGCTCGCTCAACGTGGGTGGATTGCGCTGTGACGAGTGCGCCCTGCGC
Source organism: uncultured Anaerolineales bacterium (assembly GCA_964546245.1). Classification (GTDB taxonomy): domain Bacteria; phylum Chloroflexota; class Anaerolineae; order Epilineales; family JAHCIE01; genus JAHCIE01. Next base: position 621 of record CAZJJF010000144.1, on the reverse strand, counting down.
CTGGAACGTGGCCTGGCGGCGCTGCCGGGCGTGGTACGCGCCAGCGTCAACCCGGCGGCTGGGCGGCTGGGCGTCGAGTACGTAGCCGACGAGGTGACGACGGCGCAAATCGAGCGGCGCGTTACCGATATGGGCTACCGGGTTCCCAAGGCGGACGAGGCGCAGTCGTTCTGGGACCGCCATCACCTGGCCGTGATGACGGTCCTGGCGGGCGTGTTCCTGGCGCTCGGCTTCGTCGCGGGGGCGGTAGGCGCGCCACCTATCGCGGCGGTGGCGCTGTTTGCGCTGTCGTATCTGTTCGGCGGGCTATTCGCTGCCCGCAAGGGGATGCAGTCACTGCTGACCCTGTCGCTGGATGTGGACTTTTTGATGGTGGCGGCGGCGATTGGCGCGGCCAGTATCGGCCACTGGGAAGAGGGGGCGATACTGCTGTTCCTCTTCTCGTTGGGCACGGCGCTGGAACACTACGCCCTGGACCGTACCCGAAACTCGATTCGCGCCCTGATGGACCTGTCGCCGCGCCAGGCGACGGTGGTGCGTAGTGTGGAGGGCGTGCGTCACGAGACCCTCGTGCCGGTCGAAGACCTGCTGGTGGGCGACATGATTCTGGTGCGGCCGGGC
>CAZJJF010000143.1:0-8885 GCA_964546245.1 uncultured Anaerolineales bacterium | reverse complement strand
CCGCGCCACGCCCTGGCGCCGGCGACCAGCCTGCCAGCGCGCCTGCCTCGGCACAGAGCGAGGCCACGCGCCGCGCCCTGGCGGCCCTCGCGGCGGCGCTCGGCGATCAGGCTGCCACGGCTGCCGCTGCCGAGGCGCTGCGCCAGGGCGATGCCCAGGGCGCAGCTGACGAACTGCGCCGTCTCGCCGATCAGGCCGATAGCCTGTCGCAAGGGGCGCGTAAGGACCTGGCTCAGGCTCTGCGTCGCGGGGCGCAGGCCGTCCAGCAGGGCGCGCCGAATCTGGCTGAGCCGCTGCGCCGCGCCGCGAGTGGGGTGGAGCGCGGCGGCTCGCCTGCCGAGCGCGGCCTCGACGATCTCGCCCGCGAGCTGGAACGACTGGCGCAGAGTCAGGGGCAGGCCCAGGGGCAGCAGGCCCAGGGGCAACAGGGGCAGCAAGGTCAAGGCCAGGCGCAGGGTCAGGGGCAACAAGGCCAGGGGCAGCAGGGTCAGGGCCAGGGTCAGGGGCAAGGCCAGGGCGCAGGCCAGGGAACGGGCGGCGCTGGTCAGGGCGCCGATGACCGCAGCGGGGTCGAGGGCGTGCCGGTGGAACTGGCTGCCCAGCCCGATCCCTCACAGCCGACAACACGCCGCGCCGATCCCAACGCTCAGCCGCGCGGCTTCGCCAGTGGCGGCAGTTTCGGCCAGGGTGGCGCGCCGGGGGGCGATGCCGTCAACGCCCCGGCCGATTTGCTGCGCTACCCGTGGGATCTGCGGGGCGTGGTGCAAGAGTATTTCACGCCGAGTAAATGATGTTCAACGCCTTCCGTAGCCTGCTGCGCCGCGAGGCCGTCGAGACGCCTGCCCTCTTCGATGAGGCCTTTCTGCGCCGTCTGGAGCGCCTGGCCCTGCAACCCGACCGTACCCTGCGCGGCGGCATCATGGGTGCGCATCGCTCGCGGCGGCGCGTGCCGGGGCCGTACATGGTGGACCATCGCCCCTATGCCTCTGGCGATGACCTACGCTACGTGGACTGGCACGCCTACGGGCGGAGTGATCATCTCTTCGTCAAGCTCACCGAGGCGGCCCAGGACGTCAATGTTCACGTCGTCATCGACCATAGCGGTAGTATGCGCTGGGGCGCGCCCCCCAAGCTGTTTGCCACCCTGCGCCTCGTCGCCGCCATCGGCTATATTGCCCTGGCCAACGGTGACCGCGTGAGTGTCACGCCCTTCGCGGGCCGCGTCGATGATCCCTTCGGCCCGATTCAGTCCAGGCAGCAGGCGGCGGCGCTGCGCCACTTCCTGGAGGATATTCAGCCCAGCGCCAGCCCTGCCAACGGTAGCGCTGCCGCAGAGGCGGTGCGTCAGGTGACGCGCACGCGGCGCGGCGGCTTGCTTGTCCTTGCCTCCGACCTGCTGGCCGACGACTGGGTGCAGGCGCTGCGCCCGCTACGCCCACCGCGCTGGCAGACCCTGGTCCTGCACGTTCTCGATCCTCTGGAGCTGGCGCCGACCCTGGAGGATGACCTGGACCTGGAAGACATTGAGACCGGCGAGCGCGTGCCGGTGGCGGTTACGGGTGCGACCCTGGACGCCTACCGTAACCGCGTCGAACGCTGGTGCGCCGATACCGAGGCCGCCTGCGAGCGGCTGGGCGCGACGTATGCCCGTGTTCAGACTGACTGGCCCATCGAGCGCGTGGTTATTCCTTATCTACGCCGTCGCCGGATGTTGGGTTAGCCGATGGCTGACGGCTTGCTGCCCGTGCTGTCCCACTACCAGGCTGAGCCGCTGCTCAAGGCGCGGCGCAACGGAGAGGTGGCTACGATCACCTCCCTCGACCTGGGACTGACGACCGTTGACGTGGTTCTCACGGCAGAGGGTGTGCGGACGCCCAACGATGGCTGCATGGACTGGGTGACGTTGACGCTCATTGCTGCCGACGATGTGGGCTGCTATGTCATCGACGGCGGCGAGGCCATCAAGGCCCAACAGTTCTCCGACAGCCTGAATCGCATGTACAGCCTGATGCCAACGCGGCGCGCCCCGACCATGCTCATCTCCGGTATCCCCATGCATCGTGTCAAGGACGTCGACCCAACCGAGGACACGCGGCGCAAGATTCGAGCGGCCAACCCGCGTGGTCGCGTGCTGGACACGGCGACGGGGCTGGGATACACCGCCATCGAGGCCGCGCGTACCGCCGAGCATGTGACCACCATCGAGATCGACCCAACCGCGCTGGCGATGGCGCGCCTCAATCCGTGGTCGCGGGGTCTATTCGACCATGCCAGGATTCAGCAGGTGATTGGCGATAGCTTCGACGTGGTTGCCGATCTGCCAGACGAGAGTTTCTCCGTCATCATCCACGACCCGCCCATCATGAGCCTGGCGGGCGACCTGTACTCGACGGATATGTACGCTGAGCTATTTCGGATTCTCAAGCGTAGCGGCCGCCTGTTTCACTACATCGGCGACCCCCAGGGCAAAATGGGCGCGAACGTGACACGCGGCGCGACCCGCCGTCTGCAAGAGGCGGGTTTCGCGTGGGTGGAGCGCCGCCCCGAGGCCTTCGGCGTCGTCGCGTACAAGGAACGATGAACTTACTGCAACCGCTGGCCCTGCTGGGTCTGGCTGTCCTGCCCATCATTCTCATCCTGCACATGCTGCGGGCGCGCCGTCGCCGCGTGACAGTGTCCAGCGCACGCCTGTGGCGCGACCTGCCGCCGCCGACTGTCGGCGCGCGCCGCCGCCGCATCCCATGGACCCTTGTCCTACTGCTGCAACTCCTGGTGGCTGCCCTGGTTGTCGCTGCCCTCGCGCGCCCGACCCTGATGCGCTTCCTGTCGGGGCGACCCATGCACCACATCGTCATTCTCGACACGACGACCAGCATGCTGACCCAGGAGGGCGGTAGGACGCGCTTCGACGTCGCCCGTGACCAGGCCGCGCGCCTCATCAACGGTCTCGGCAACGATGACCGCGTAACGCTCATCGCCATGAGCGCGGCCCCCCACGTCCTGGCCCAGGTGTCCGCGGCCGACAAGGCCGAGGCCGCGGCTGCCCTGGACCGCCTGTCGCCGGGGGCCACGGGGACCGACCTGGCGACGGCCCTGTATCTGGCCGACGGCGTGGTGGATGCGAGCTACGACAATCAGATCACTGTCCTGAGCGACAAGGCCTTGGGGCCTGCCAGCCGCCGCGACCTGCCGACCAGCGTTGCCGCGCCCCTCGTGTGGCCCAGCCTCGGCCACGACGTCGGCAACCAGTCGCTGCAAGCCGTCTCGGCCCGCCGCCGCGCTGACGGCCAGACGGCCATCTTTGCCCGGGTCGCCAATGCCTCGGCCGTGCCCGGCGAGCGCCACCTGCAACTGCTGGCCGATGGCGACCGTATCGCTGACGCTCCCGTGCGCCTGACCAGCGAGGGCGACTACGAGCAGGTGTGGACCGTGCCGGCGGGCGTCAAGACGGTCGAGGTGCGTCTGACGGGTAATGATGCCCTGGCCGCCGATGACAGGGCGTTTCTCAGTCTGGAGGAGGGCCGCCGCCGTTCGGCCGTGGTTGTGGGCAAGAACACCGATGCCCTGGCCCGCGCCCTGCGCGCCAACCCGACCTTGCGCGTCACGACAGTCACGCCTGAGAATTACACCCCCGCGCCTGACACGGAGTTGACTGTCTTCGAGGGCTTCCTGCCCGCGACGCTCCCGCCCGGCGGCGTCATCATTGTCAGCCCGCCTGCCGACAGCGTCTTTCGCGCGGGCGCACCCCGCCAGAACCTGGCCATCGAGCGCGGCGACGACCCCCTGGTCGGCGGCATCGACCTGGGTGCGGTGCGCTTCGATAACATTCCGAAGGTCACATTGCCTGGTTGGGCGCAACCCGTCGTCAGCGCCCAGGGCTACCCACTGGTTGCCCGCGGCCAAAACGGATCGAGCCGGGTCGTGGCTCTGACCTTCGACCTCAAGCAGACCAACCTGACTGCCAAACTGGCTTTCCCGGTCCTGCTGGCGCGCGCCGTCGCCGAGGTGACGCGCCCACCGCTGCCGCCGGTCGTCCTGGCGGGCCAGCCTGTGCCCCTGGCTGCCGGGCCCGGCGCAGCGCTGAACGTGGCGCGCCAGACGGACGCAGGCGAGCAACCCGTCGCCCTCGGCCAGAGCGGTATGCTCGATCGGACCGAGACGCCCGGTCTCTACACCGCTACGGAATCTCGCGGCGGCCTCGTCACGTGGTCAGGCCGTTTCGCCGTCCACGCCGGGTCCGCCCTCGAGTCGGACGTGCGGCCTCAGGCAGTGCCGGGTTTCCAGGCGGCGCCGCCCGCCCCTTCGCCGAGTTCTGGGGAAACCAGCGGCCGCGAGGTGTGGATGTTCCTGGCCCTCGCCGCCCTCATCGCTCTGGGCGTCGAGGCCGTTGTGGCGCGACGGTAGCCGCTCGTAGGGGCGGGGTTTCCCTGCCCGCTTCTGCGGCGACAGCGGGTAGGAAGACCCTGCCCCTGTGGCCGCCCCAGGAAAAGAGTGCGAGACTCGCTGATGACCGACCCGACCTTCTACCTGTTACATCGCCCTGACGTGCCGTGGGAAGACTACGGCGACGTTCTCGTCGCGGGGCTGACCGAGCGGCTGCCGCGCGTTGAAGGCTGCTTGCAGCTCGAGCGCGTTGGCCCCTTCGTGCCGTCAATCACCGTATCGGGCGACAATGTCATCGTCACCGACGCCCTGCGCCGTCGTCTGGAAGCGTCCGGCTTGACGGGGTTCAGTTTCCGCCCGATCCATAAAGCGCGCATCGTCTATCTCGACTGGAGCGCGTGGGACCGCGACGCCGAGGCCCCGGCCGAGTTACCCGACAGCGGTGACCCCGACGACTACATCCTGGCGCGCCCCCACGACCCGGTCCTGGCCGAGGGCATGGGCGCGTTGTGGGAATTGCTGGCTGAAGAGGGGGGCGAATTGGAGAAGGTCAGCGTGGGGCCGAACCCGTGGCAGGCGCGCCTCTACCTCAAGCTCGATAGCTGGAATGGCCGCGACTTCTTCCGCCCTGTCGGCCACGGTTTCACCTACGTCAGCGCGCGCGCCCGCGCCTGGCTCGCCGACCAGCCGGATGCCTGGGCCTCGCTGCGCCCGGCTCTGGTGAGGTAGCTATAGCGTGATTTCGAGTTCGATCTCGTCCCGAATCGGGATGCCCTCGTGGCCCAGGAGCGGAATCTGGGGCTTGAGATGGCGGCCGCGGGTAACGGCGTCCGGGCGGAGGGCGACCAGCCGGAAGCCGCGCCGCTGGTAGAAGCGCAGGGCGTGGAGGTTGTCGTTGGTAGTGACGAGCCGCAGGCGCAGGCAGCCCCCCGTGCGGGCGATGGTCGCGACCACGCCGAGCAACGCGGAGCCGATGCCCTGGCCCTCGCGCAGGCTGTCCAGGCTCATCACCTCGGCGTCGTCACCGTCGAGACGATACGTGACCAGGCCGACGACCGTCTCGACGTCCAGGGCCACGAAGCCCGGCAGGGCGGTCACATCGTAGAGTGTCTCCCGCACGACGATCATGGCCGACCCCCAGTGCGCGGCGATGAAGGCGGCGAGCCAGGTGCGGTCATCGGCAGCTAAGGGGCGGATGGTGAAGGATGTCATTCTCGCGCCTTTCCAGAATACATCCGACTGTCATGCCGACGTCGCTCAGCCAATTGATGGCCGAGGCCCTTCGCATCCGCTCAGGGCGACATCCGATAATCTCTTCCCTTCGTGCCTTTGTGCCTTCGTGTTTGTTCAGGACAGAATCGCGCCGAACAAGCATAACTCTTCTAGCGAGTGAGTCTAGTCGGAATAGCGCATGATTCTTCGTCAACCGCAGGCCCTGTGGCTTCTGCTTATTCTCCTGCCCCTGTTCGCCGCGTGGTTGTGGCGGCGGCGCTGGCCGTGGCCGGCCGCGCTGCTGCGTCTCGCTATCGTTGCCCTGATCATCGTCGCCCTGGCCGACCCAGTACTCAACCCTGCCCCGCCGCCGGAGCGCGCCGTGTTCCTTATCGACCAGTCGCTAAGTCTCGGCAGCGAGGGCCGCGCCGCCTTGCGCCGCTGGGTCGCGGAGGCCCGCGCCCAGGGCTTCGCTGGTGCGCCGGTTATCGCCTTCGGCGCGCGCCCCGTGGCCGAGGTCGCTTTTGACCCTGCTCGTGATTCGGCAACCACGCCTGGCGCAGCGAGCGCGCAGGCGACGGGCACGGACCTGGCGGCTGCCCTCGACTTCGGTCGCCAGTTGCTCGGCGGTAAGGGGCGACTGGTGCTTCTGTCGGACGGTGTGCCAACCAGGGGCGACGCCGTGGCTGCGGCGCAGCGCCTCGTCGGCGCGGGTATTCGCCTCGATACCGTCAGTAGCCCCGTCGCCACGGTGCAGGATGCGCGCATGATCGGCCTCGCAGCGCCCGCGACCCTCCGTGAGGGCGAGCAGTTCGAGGTCACGCTAACGGTCGATGCGCCGAATGCGGGCACGGCCAGCCTGAGCCTGGCGCGTGACGGCAGCGTGGTTGCCAACGAAAATGTCAGCCTGCGTCAGGGCCGCAATATCTTCACTTTCCCCGGACGCGCCGACACGCCGGGTTTCATTACCTTCCGCGCCGAAGTTAATGCCGCCAACGACGGAGTCCCCCAAAACAACGCCCTGGAAGGGCTGTCTCGGGTCTACCCGCGTCCCAGGGTGCTCATCGTCGAAGCGGAGGCTGGTGTATCCAGCGACCTCCGCACGGCCCTCGAAGCCTCTGGCGTGACGGCCGAGGCGCGTGGCCCCAAAGATCTGCCTGGCCGCCTGTCGAGCCTGGCTGCCTACGACGCGGTCATCCTCCTCGATGTACCCGCTAACCCGACGGCCACTGAGCAGGTGGCCGAGCGCAGCATCAATGGCGAGCAGATGCTGCTACTCCAGGAGTACGTGCGCCAGATGGGGCGCGGCCTGGTCGTGATTGGCGGCCGCCACAGTTACGCTCTGGGCCAGTACAAGGGTACGCCCCTGGAGGCGACGCTGCCGGTCAAGATGGACCCGCTGCCGCGTAAGGAGCGCCCGCCCGTCGCGCTCCTGCTGGTCATCGATCATAGTGGTAGCATGGGAACCGGCCCTGGCTCCCAGCTAAGCATGGCCAAGGAGGCGGCGATACTGGCGGCGGAGAAGCTCGACAAGGGCGACCGTATCGGGGTGCTTATCTTCGACTCCGAGACAACCTGGACACTACCCTTTACCACGGTTGACGAGGGTCTGGCTCGCCAGCGTATCCAGGACCAGATCGCCACCATCCCATCCGGCGGCGGGACAGAGATTCTTGGCGCGCTGAAGGTGGGCCTGCCCGAACTGGCTAAGGAGACCGTTGCCACCAAGCATGCTATTCTCCTGACCGATGGCCGCTCGTTCACTGGCCGGCCGGCCGATTATCTCGACACCGTCGAAGAGGCCCGCCGTTCCAACATCACCCTGTCCACGGTGGCGATTGGCGATGGCGCGGACGTGGATCTGTTGACGCAACTGGCGCAATGGGGTCAGGGCCGCTACTACTTTGCCGCCAAGCCTGTTGACATTCCGCGCATCTCCGTCGAGGAGAGCGCCATTGCCCGCGACGACCCCGTCCAGGAGGGGACGTATCGCGCCGAACTGACTGCCCCCCACGCGACGCTGCGCGGCCTGCCGCCGCGCGACCTGCCTGCCTTGCAGGGCTTCATCTCCGCCACGCCCAAGCCGGAGGCCGAAGTGGTGCTGCGCGCCCCAGAGGGCGACCCTCTCCTGAGCGCGTGGCAATACGGCCTGGGCCGCGCTGTTGCCTGGACCTCGGATAGCGGCAGCGTGTGGGCCAGGGATTGGCCCGGCTGGAAGGATTACGGCCGCTTCTGGGCGCAACTGGTTCGCTATACCCTGGCCGACCCGGCGGCCGGTCCCGCCCGCGTGGACCTCGTGCCCGGCGACCGCCCTGGCGAGGGCACGCTGGTCGTCGATGCGCTCGACGAGTCCGGTAATCCCATCGACCTGGCGGCGACGGCGGTCAAGGTGACGCCGCCCCAGGGCGAGGCGCGTCTGCTGCGGCTGCGCCAGACAGCGCCGGGTCGCTACGAGCAGGCCGTCAGCCTGCCGGTTGATGGCGCGTACCGCTTCGAGGCAACCGTCGAGAAGGGCGACCAGCGTCTGACCAGTTCCGCCGGCTATGTCCAGCCCTACCCGGCTGAGTACGCTCCCCAGGGCGATGGTGCGGCCCTGCTGGCCGCCCTGGCCCAGCGTACCGGGGGCCGCGCCCTCAATGCCCCGGCCGACCTGCGCGGCGCGGACACCCCGCCGCCCGCGCCGACCCATACCCTGTGGCCGTGGCTGCTCATCGCTGCCCTGGCCCTGTGGCCGATTGAAATCGCCGTGCGCCGCTGGGCGCGCATCCGCGGCGCGGCCTGATTGGAGAACCGCATGTCAACCTCGCCCATCACAGTGGAAGAGTTCCGCGCCACGGCCAGCGCCATCGAGCGCGAGGTCGCCCGCGTCATCGTCGGCCAGCAATCCCTGATTCGCCAGCTCGTAGTCACCCTGCTGGCCGGCGGCCATGTCCTGCTGGAGGGCGCGCCCGGCCTGGGCAAGACGCTCCTGGTGCGCACGCTGGCCCAGGTGATCGATTGTTCGTTCAGCCGCGTGCAGTTCACGCCCGACCTGATGCCCGCCGATATTATCGGTGGCACCATCCTGGTCCGCGATGACGGGGGCGACCGCGCCTTCCGCTTCGAGCCGGGGCCGGTCTTTGCCCATCTGCTGCTGGCCGACGAGATCAACCGCGCCCTGCCGCGCACCCAGTCCGCTTTGTTGGAAGCGATGCAGGAGCGGCATGTGACGGTCGCCAAGACCACCCACGGGCTGCCGCAGCCCTTCTTTGTCCTGGCGACGCAGAATCCGCTGGAGATGGAGGGAACCT
>CAZJJF010000142.1:0-8893 GCA_964546245.1 uncultured Anaerolineales bacterium | reverse complement strand
CATCCGCGCGCCGATTGAGTCGGCGCACACCTGGCCGGTGAGGTCGATCTCGATGGCGCTGTTGATCGCGGTGACTCTGGGGTTACGGCGGATGACGGCGGTGTCGTTGGTGTAGGCCACATCGAGGAGCACGACCAGCGGGTTGTCATCGACGAAGTCGTAGAGGCGGCGCGTGCCCATCAGGAAGCTACCGACAATCTTGCCGGGGTGGGTGCGCTTGTTGTGGCCGGTGATGACGCCCCGCTCCACCAGGTCGATGATGCCCTCGGAGAACATCTCGGTGTGGACACCCAGGTTACGATGGTGGGTGAGGGAGGCCAGCACGGCGTCGGGAATCGCGCCGATGCCCATCTGGATGGTCGCGCCGTCCTCGATGAGTTGAGCGCAGTTCTGACCGATCTTCAGCTCAACGTCGCTCAACTCGCTCTTGGGCACCTCGGGCAGCGGGTCGTCTACGTCAATCGCGTAGTCGATCTGACTGATGTGAATGAGGCCGTCACCGTGGGTGCGCGGCATGTGGGGGTTGACCTGGGCGATGACGTAGGTTGCCATCTCGACGGCAGCGCGGGAGATGTCCACCGACACACCCAGCGAACAGAAGCCGTGGCGGTCGGGTGGTGATACCTGAATCATCGCCACATCCAGCGGCAGGATGCGCTGGCGAAACAGGCCGGGTACCTCGCGCAGGAAGACGGGGATGTAGTCGGCCTGGCCGTTGGCGACGGCCTCGCGGATGTTGGGGCCGATGAAGACAGCATTGGTGCGGAAGCTGGCGCGGTACTCAGCTCTAGTGTAGGGGGCCTCGCCGGAGGTGATCAGGTGGCAGATTTCGACGTCGCGCAACTCAGGCGCACGACGGACCAGCGCCTGGATGAGCTGTTGGGGCGCGGCCGCCACGCTTTGGATGAACACCCGGTCACCCGACCGGACAATGGACACTGCTTCGTCGGCCGTCACCCGCCGAAAGTGGGTAAGCTCGGCCAGGCCCTGGAGCTTCATGGCGTCTGGTCCCTCCTGAGGACAGCATTGACAATATTGATTGCGATTGTCTCTCAGGATACCTGGATTGGAGCCTGTCGGCGGGGAGGATTCGACTCGTGGGGTGGAGAAGTGTTCGCACGGCCACCGGCCATCGAGCGCCTATTGCCCCACCTGAACCACACAGGACACGAATAGCACAACGGCCGCCAGGGGAGCGATCAGGTCTGCTCTTGGTGGCCGTTGTGTTCCGGGTGTCCTGCGTGTCCCATCAGGACGCCGGCAGCGTGCTTCATCCCCTGATCGTTAGTACCCTGCCAGGACGCCGGCGAAGACGGTCTGGGTTTCGGCGGCGGTGGCGGCCCAGGTGAAGCGCGCGGCCTGCTGCGGTCCACGGCGGCGCAGGTCGGCCCGTAGCGCGCTGTCGTCCAGGGCGCGGCCCAGGGCATCGGCCAGCGCGTGCCAGTCGCAGGCAGTGAACAGGAGCGCGGCGTCACCAACGACTTCGGGGAGTGATGTGGCGTTGGCGACGATGGTGGGCGCGCCGCAGGCCATCGCCTCCAGGGGCGGCAGGCCGAACCCCTCGTAGCGCGAGGGGAAGACGAACAGCGTGGCCGCGCTGAGTAGGGCGGGTTGGTCGTCGGCGGCGATCCAGCCGGGGAAGCGGATGTCCGCCAGGCCCAGGGCCGCCGCCTGCCGGCGGGGGTCAGGCGTGACCGCGCTGTCGGCGGGCAGGCCGCCGGCGCAGACGAGGGGCACATCGTAGCCATTCTCCCGCAGTCGCGCGTAGGCCTTGAGGAGCGTGCCTACTTCCTTGCGCACGTCGTAGCCGCCGAGGTACAGGATGAAGTCGCCGGGCAGACCGTAGCGGGCGCGCACCGCGGCAATGGCGTCAGCATCAGCAGGGCGGAAGCGCGCCGCCGGGGCCAGGGGGATGGCCGTCACGCGGTCGGGCGGGACGGGAAAGCGTAGCAGGATGTCGCGGCGGCTAAACTCAGAGTCGGTGATGATATGGGCAGCGCGGGGCAGGGCCATCTGCGCCAGCTTGAAGTAGGCGCGGGCCAGGGGCGAGCCACGATAGGCGGGCAGGGCGAGGGGAATCAGGTCGTGGACGGTGACGACCGTGGGGATCGTCGGGTTGAGGGGCGGCGCGAAGTAGGGCACGAAGGCCAGGTCGGCGCGCGCCGCCAGGCGCGGGAAGGCCACCTGCTCGAACCACGTCTTGGCGGCGTCGCCCAGCACGCCACGGCTGACGGGCGGCCGCCAGGGCACGACCCGCGCCCCACGCGGCGGCGCGTCCACGTCGGCCATGACCACCAGGGCGCGGTCTCCGCCGGGGCACAGGTCGGCCAGGGCGGGTAGCAACTGGTGCAGGTACTGGCCGCTGCCCACGTGGGGCATCGACCAGAAGTAGCCGTTGATGGCAAGGCTCGTGCGGGAGAGCGCGTCGGCGGCGTCGGCATCGGCCCCTTGCGCCAGCCTAACGGTCGTCATAGCCGTCGGGATGCTGGGCGCGCCAGTCCCAGGCGGTGCGGATGATGGCTTCGACGTCGGTGTACTGAGGCCGCCAGCCTAGCTCGGTGTGGATGCGCGCGGAACTGGCCACGAGGGCGTCGGGATCGCCGCGCCGGCGCGGTGCGGCCTCGTAGGGCACGGGCTTGCCCGCCACCCGGCCGACGGCCTCGATGACCTCCAGGTTAGTGTAGCCGCGCTCGCTGCCAAGATTGTAGATCAGCTGACCGCTACCCCTATCGAGGGCGCGCAGGGCAAGCAGGTGCGCCGAGGCCAGGTCGCCAACGTGGATGTAGTCGCGGATGCACGTGCCGTCGCGGGTCGGGTAGTCAGTCCCGAACAGCAGCAAGCGCGGCCGCTGACCGAGGACGGCCTGCATCGCCAGGGGGATGAGGTGGCTCTCCGGCTGGTGGTCCTCGCCCAGGGGCGGTACAGCGCCTGCCGCGTTGAAGTAGCGCAGGGCGGCGTAGCGCAGGCCGTGAATCTGGTAGAACCAGCCGAGCATATTCTCGACCATCAGCTTGGCCGCGCCGTAGGCGTTGGTGGGATGCAGGGGCGCGTCCTCGCGGATGGGCAGGCTCTCCGGCGTGCCGTACACCGCGGCGGTGGACGAGAAGACGATTCTGTTCACATTCTGGGCGAGCATGGCTTCCAGCAGCGACAGACTACCGGCCGTAATGTTGCGGAAGTAGATTTCGGGCTGTCGCATACTCTCGCCCGCCTCGATGAGGGCGGCGAAGTGGATGACGGCCTCGATGTCGTGATCGGCCAGCACGCGCTCGACGCGAGCGCGGTCGGCCACATCGCCCTCGATAAAGGTGGCGCGGGAATCGACGGCCCGGCGGTGGCCGCGAATGAGGCTATCATAGACGACGACCTGATCCCCCGCGGCGATCAACTGGTGAGTGACGACGCTGCCAATGTAGCCCGCGCCGCCGGTGACAAGAATCCTCATAATGGTTGCTCTGGTCTCTGATTCTTCGCCCTGGCTCGTGCTTAGAAAGCGAGCACAAACGCCAGATCGTTTACGTTGGTACGGGTCGGGCCGGTGATGAGCAGGTCGCCCAGCGCCGCGAAGAAGGCGTAGGCGTCGTTGTCCGCCAGATACGCTGCCGGGTCCAGGCCCAACGCTGTCGCCCGCGCCACCGTCGTACCATCGGCGAATGCGCCGGCCGCATCGGTCGGGCCATCATTGCCATCCGTCGCCAGCGTCAGCAGCAGCGCGCCATCCAGCCCGGCCAGGGCGGGCGCGGCGGCCAGACTCATCTCTTGATTGCGGCCGCCCCGACCGTGGCCGCGTAGTGTGACCGTGGTCTCGCCGCCGAGAACGACGCAGGCCGGCCGGGGCAGGGGCCGCCCCTCGTGGACCAACTCGCGAGCGATGGCAGCCAGGGCTTTCGCGATCTCGCGGGCCTCGCCCTCCAGGTAGGTTGTCAGCAGCAGGGTGTGGAAGCCTAGCGCGCGCGCCTGGGCCACTGCGGCCTCAGCCGCCAGGCCGTTGCTGCCGACGATCACGTTCTGGACGCGCTCGAAGATGGGGTCGGCTGCCGTGGGCGTGTCGGGGATCTCGCCCGCTACGCCGGCGCGCACGCGAGCGGCGACGGGCGCGGGCAACTGGTCCCACACGTCATACTGGCGCAGAATGCGCGCCACGGCGGCATAGGTGGTGGTATCGGCCACCGTTGGGCCGGAGGCGATGACATCCAGCGGGTTGCCGACTACGTCGCTCAGGATCAGCGCAACCAGGGTGGCGGGGGCGGCCAGGCGAGCCAGGCCGCCGCCCTTGACCAGATCGAGGTGCTTACGCAAGGCGTTCAACTCATTGATTGTTGCGCCGCTGCGCAGCAGGGTGGCCGTCATGGCCTGGAAGTCGGCCAGCGTCAGGCCGTCGGCGGGCAGCATCATGAGAGCCGAGCCGCCGCCGGACAGGGCACACAGTACCAGGTCGTCCTCGCTGGCCGATTGGAGAAGGTTCACCATGGCCCGCGTACCGTCGACGCCCGCCTGGTCGGGGACGGGATGGCCCGCCTCATGGATGACGACACCCGGCACGGGCAGCCCAAAGCCGTGCTTGACGTTGACCCAGCCGCTCGTCAGCCGCTCGCCCAGAATGTTGGCCAGGGCGGCGGCCATCGGCGCGCTGGCCTTGCCTGCGCCGACGACGAAGATGCGATGGTAGCGGCTCAGGTCGTACTCGCGGCTAGCGACGACGAGCCGGTCCCCCTCGCGGCGCACGTGGGCGCGGACGGCGGCGGCCGGCTCGACGGCCGCCAGGGCAGCGTCGACGATGGCGCGAGCGGCGGCGCGGCGCTCGCTGTCCAACATCAGGACGCCTCCTCAGACGGCGGGGTCTCGGCTTTGGCGGCCCTGGACCTGCCCTTCTTGCCGGTCCGGCCGCCCCCCTGGGCCTTCTTGCCAGCGCTGTCGGCGGCTTGCGCCGCCTTGCCAGCGGGGGCGTCGTCGTCGTCGGGTGTTTCGCCGCGAGCAGCGGCGAGTAGAGGCGCGACCTTGTAGCCGGACTGATTGGCGGCCTGTTGCAGGCGGCGCACGATGTCGTAGCGGCGGCCAATCAGGTCGACCACTTGCTTGCGCGCCAGGCTGGGGTCGGCGGCGGCTCGCAGGGTCGCGCGGGTTAGCATCCCCCACAGCAGTCGCTCGAAGGCCTCCTGGTTGAACCACAGGGTATCCTGGTAGCGGTTGATGCGCAGGAAGAGCTGCACATCCGGGTCCTTGAGCCACGTCTCTAGAACCTGAGCCGCCCGGTCCTGGGGTGTCGCCGTCCGCTCGAAGGATGCCTGCTGGGCGACGAAGACGCGGATGGCGGTGACGGTCTGGGTCGCCTGCTCGTCGGTTGCCCCCAGGTCGCGCAGGGCGCGGGCGATGATACTGCCCAGCCGCCACTCGTCGAGCCAGGAGCGGCTCTGGCGCTCGAAGCCATCGGCCGTGGCGGCCTTGCCCAGGGCGTGGGTGAAGACATAGGCCAGCAGTGCGCCCCAAACCACAGGGTCGCTGCCGAGACCGTCCTCGATGTAGGCGGCCGCCGCGCGGAAGTCGGAGCCTTTGCGGGAGCGATACACCTTCTCCAGCTGGGGCAGGTCGGCGGCGGCTTCCAGCTCGCGGCGAATGTCGGCGGCGATAGCCTTGGGGTTGCCCTGGCCCTGGCTGAAATCGCGGATAGCGGTCAGCATGGTGTGGGTCTTGGCCTCGATGTCGTCGAGAACCTTATCGCGGGTCTCGTGCGGGTCCGAAGCGGGCTTGGCCCCCGGCGGCGCCGGCTCCAGGACGCGAATCAGGCGGCGGAAGTTCGTCGCGTTGACGACTTGCAGGAAGGGTTGGCGTACCGGCGTGTACAGCAACTCCTGGAGCGCCTCGTCGATGCTGGTCACGCCACGCCCCTCGAGGCGGTCGGCCAGCCGGGCGTAGCGGCGCTGCTCGTCGTCCGCCACCTGACGGAAGTCCATGAAGACATGGTAGCGATACGCGCCCAGCTCGATGTATAGGCCGCGATCGGCAAGTTCCTGATTACTGCGCAGGTACTCCAGCCCGGTAGACTGGTCGCGGAAGATGGTAAACATGTCGAGGCCGCCTTGCAGGTCGAGGCCCTCGGCCAGGGTACGCTGCATCAAGCGGCGGTTGTCGGACGGCGATGTGCGGTCGAGGAAGGCGGCTGACAGCCGAATCCAGCCGCGCGTGTCGCTGTAGGCATTGTGGTACAGTACCAGGGCACGATCGTCGCCGACGCGGTTCGAGTAAGCGTAGACGTCCTCAGCGACCGTGCCATCGGCCGTGTAGAAATCGTAGAGCAGGAAGTTATCGACGTTAGCGAACAAGGCGCGGTGGTGCAGCAGCGGGAAGATTTCGCGCTCGTGGCGGCTGACGAGCCAGGGGTCGGGGCGCTCGTCCCACATGGGACGGCGGAACTCCATGCCATACTTCTCCGTGTAGCCTTCGACCTGACCGTGGCCGAACATGGGCAGGCCTGGCATGGTCGCCATGAGGGTGGCGATGCCGAAGTACTTGTCGCCTTTGCCGAACTGCTCAGCGGCGGTTCGCTCGTCGGGGTTGTTCATAAAATTGACGTAACGCTTCAGAACCTCCGGGTCGAACTCCAGAGTGTTCTTGATAACCGAGCGATACTTGGCGTTGTCCTCGTCGCGCAGCATGTTCATGAAGGCGCTGTTGTAGACGCGATGCATGCCGAGGGTGCGGACAAAGTAGCCCTCCATGAGCCAGAAGGCCTCGGCTAGCAGTAGGGTGTCGGGGGCTTCCTGGGCCACGCGGTCCACAACCTCGCGCCAGAACTCCTCGGGCATCACCTGGTCGAACTGGGCCTTCGTCAAGGCGTACTCAGAGCGCGATGGGATGGAGCCGCCAGTACCCGGCTCCGGGAACCACAGGCGCTGGTAATGGCGCTTGGCGAGGGTCATGGCCGCGTCGAAGCGGATGACGGGGAAGCGCCGCGCCACGTGGAGAATGGTCTGGATGACGGCCTCGCGCACGGCCGGGTTCAGGTAGTCGAGTTGGGCCGTGTCGTTCCACGGCATCGATGTGCCGTCGTTACCGTGGTAGATGTACGTGGTGTGGCCAGTGTGATGATCGACGCGCTTAAAGACGACGGCGGCGTCGGTCTGGTCGAAGTAGTGATCCTCGATGTAGATGCCGACACCCTCGGTTGGCGATAGGTTAGGCCCCTTGAAGGTATAGGCCGGATAGGGCACGTCGTCGCGGCGGACGAACCAGTCGGGGTGGCCCATGACCCACGGCGAGTCGATCCCCATATGGTTGGGGACCATGTCGCTGGCGAGGCGCACGCCGTAGCGAGCGGCGCGCTCGCGGAGCGCCTGGTAGGCCGCCTCGCCGCCCAGGTCCTCGGCGATATCGTAGTCGAACAGGGAATAGGCTGAGGCGACGGCGTCGGTGTTGCCCATGAGCTGCTTGATGGTCTTGGAGGCGTGGCTGCGTTCCCAGAGGCCGATGAGCCACAGGCCGCTGAATCCCCAGCGGCCGAGGCGCTCTAGCTCCTCATCGGGAATCTCATCCAGGCGCGTGATAGAGCGGCCGTACTGGCGCGAGAGCTGGTCGAGCCAGACGTAGGAGTTCTTGGCGAGCAGCACCAGGCGCGGCATCCACTCGGTGTCGAGGCTGAAACGCTCTGGCTCGTCGGCCAACAGGCTGAAGTCGGGAACCTCGATGGGGCCAGGGCCGCCGGGACCGCCAGGACCGGCCTGCTGGGCTATGAAGTAACGCCCTTCCTCGCGCAGCAGGTCAACGCCGGTCAGGAGGCGCAGCACGAAGCCGCCGAGTAGCATGCCGAGCCGCTCCTGGAAGAATTGAAGCTGGCCAGTGAGGGAGTAGGGGGAGGCCAAAGCCGGGGCGCGCAGCAGGTCTAACAGGTTGAAGCTGCGCAGGTCGCCGAGAGCTACCCCGGCGGTGGGGGTCAACGGTCGGTCGCCGGTGAAGGCGGCCGCCTGGCTACCAAAGAACTGGTCGAGACCGACGATGACCTGGGAATAAGCGGGGTCGCGGCGTAGCTCGCTATCGTCTAACAGCTCGCGGAACTGCTCCAGGGCCGGATTCATGTTCGCGATGGTGAGCACCATCATCTCTTCGGCGACAAGCTCGCGATGGCTGCGGCCCTGGGTCTCGCCTGCCAGATACTGCTCTGGGGCGATGTCACCCCGATAGACAGCCGTAGGCGGGAACTGGTCGACGAACCCGCGCAGGACGCGCTCGACGTTGCTCGCCCCTACCTGGGTTTCTAGCGCGCCGAGCGCGCGCTGCATGACGTCAGGGCCGACCTGTTCCAGGTAGCGGCGAATCAGGACGTGCTGCATTTCATCGAGGAGGCCCATGGCATTGATATCGCCGGGCCGTACCGCCTGTTCGGGGTAGGTGACCAGGTCTCGCTCCTCGTTGAGCCGGTGGGCCAGCTCGCGAGCGGCGTGCAGGTTGCCCAGGATGACGCGCCCATCGAAGGTGAAGAGACTCTCGTCGAGCTGGTAGCGATCGCGAGCGCGGCGGGAGACGTGGAATTCAAACATCGTCGGTGGCCTCTTGGGGGTAGGGGAAACGAACCGGGATCAGGTTGCGGGCGGCCAGGTGGTTCATAATTTCTTGCGCCACCTGGTAGGGAGTGCGGTCGTCGGTGGCGACGGCCAGGTCGGCCTCGGCATACGCGGCCTGGCGCGCAGCAAGCAGCGCGTGAATGCGCGCCAGGGGATCGGACGCTGTCAGCAGAGGCCGCGGCTCGGACCCCACCGCCCGCTCCAACCGTCTCAGGATGGTCAGTGGCTGGGCAGTCAGGCAGATCATGAGGGAGCGGGCGCGTAGGCGGCCGAGGTTCGCCGGTTGGGTGACGGCGCCGCCGCCCGTGGCGACCACCTTGCCGCGCCCCGCCAGCGCC
>CAZJJF010000141.1:0-8907 GCA_964546245.1 uncultured Anaerolineales bacterium | reverse complement strand
CGCCAGCGCATGTATGAGACGGTCTACGAGGGCGTCATCCCCAACCTGGAACGGCGCTACAACGAGACCGACTCCGACTGGGTGCGCCAGGACATCGAGCAGTACATGAGCTCGCGCCCCTGCCCGACCTGCAACGGCGCGCGGCTACGCCCCGAGGCCCTGGCGGTGACGGTTGGCGACCACAACATCGTCCAGGTCACCGCCATGTCGGTAGGCGAGGCGTTGGCGTGGACGCGCTGGCTGCGCTATGGGACCACCGACCACCGACCACCGACCACCGCCGCCACAGGGGGGAATGGCAGCTCTGGCGCGCACCGTACCCTATCACCGCTCTCCGCGCGCGACATGATCATCGCTGAGGGTATTCTCAAAGAGATCGAGGCGCGGCTAGGCTTCCTATCCAACGTGGGCCTGGACTACCTGACATTGGAGCGGCGGGCGGGGACGCTGGCGGGCGGCGAGGCGCAGCGTATCCGGCTGGCGACGCAGATCGGCTCGCAGCTGATGGGGGTGCTGTACATCCTGGACGAGCCGAGCATCGGCCTGCACCAGCGCGACAACGCCCGCCTCATCCAGACCATGCTGCGTCTGCGCGACGTGGGCAACACGGTGCTGGTCGTCGAGCACGACGAGGAGACGATGCGCTCGGCCGACTGGATCATCGACCTCGGCCCTGGCGCGGGCGAGCATGGCGGCCACGTCGTCGCCGCCGGTCCACTGGACGCCATTCTCAGCAGCGACGAGTCGTTGACCGGCCAGTACCTGAGCGGCGCGCGAGCCATCGACATCCCCCGCCGCCGCCGCCACGGCAATGGCTACACGTTGGAAGTACTCGGCGCGCGGGCGAATAATCTCAAGAGCGTGGACGCCCGCGTCCCGCTAGGCACGTTCACCGTCGTGACGGGTGTATCGGGATCGGGCAAGTCAACCCTCATCCTGGACGTGCTGTACCGCTCACTGGCGCAGAAGCTGTACCGCTCGCGGGAGAAGCCCGGCGACCACGACGCCGTGCGAGGCATCGAGCGCCTGGACAAGGTCATCGACATCGACCAGTCGCCCATCGGTCGCACGCCGCGCTCCAACCCGGCCACATATACCAACCTGTTCAACCAGATACGCGACCTGTTCGCCAGCCTGCCCGAATCCAAGGCTCGCGGTTACAAGCCGGGCCGCTTCTCCTTCAACGTCAAGGGCGGCCGCTGCGAGGCGTGCCAGGGCGACGGCATCATCAAGATCGAGATGCAATTCCTGCCCGACATCTACGTGCCCTGCGAGGTGTGCCACGGCGCGCGCTACAACCGCGAGACGTTGCAGGTGACCTACAAGGGCAAGAGCATCGCCGACGTGCTGAACCTGACCGTCCACGAGGCGCTGGAGTTTTTTGACGCCTTCCCCGCCATCAAACGCAAGCTCCAGACCCTGACCGACGTCGGCCTGGGCTACATCCGCCTCGGCCAGCCCGCTACCACCCTCTCCGGCGGTGAGGCGCAACGCATCAAGCTCGCCAAAGAGCTGTCGCGGGTCGCCACGGGCAGCACCCTCTACATCCTCGACGAGCCGACGACTGGCCTGCACTTCGAGGACGTGCGCAAGCTGCTGGGCGTGCTGCAACGCCTGGTAGACGCGGGCAACACCGTGCTCGTCATCGAGCACAACCTGGATGTCATCAAGAGCGCCGACTGGATTCTCGACCTGGGGCCGGAGGGCGGCTCCGGCGGTGGGCGCATCATCGCGGAGGGCACACCCGAGAACATCGCGGCTGCGCCTGGGTCGCACACTGGCGCGTTCCTGCGCAAGGTTCTCGAAGGCCGCTGGATTCCCGAGCCGGTCACCCTCGCTGCCGCCGACTGACACCCCAGACCGCGCCAGGTAGCAGGCACACAGGGGCTGAATTAGAACATTCAGCCCCTGTGTGCCTTTGTCCTTGATGACCCTGGCCCCGTTCCCCAGCCCCGCCCCCCACTCTTACATGCTTGTGACTTTGGCTGTTTGTGGCGTGCGCGTCTATAATTGCCTGGCTGCCGCTCGCCGGAAATCCGGCGGGCGACTCAAGAGGAGAGTTTGATGGATTGGAGTTCACGCGCCCGCCTCGCGGCGCTGCTCCTCACCCTGGCCCTGATGGGACTGGTGATGGCAGGCTGCGATACTAGCCCCCCGCCCAGCCCTGCGCCCGAGAGCGCGGCCACCCCCTTGCCCCCGCCGGCCGCCACGCCCGCTGCCACCACTTCCGGTCAGCCGACCGACCGCCCCGCCGCCCGCGCTACGTCGCAGCTCTACCTACCCGAGGCCAGCCAGGGGCAGGTCCTTCGGACGCCTCGCCCGCCAGAGGTGGCGCTGGCTCCGCCCACACCGGCCCCACCAGCGCCCGGCGCCCCGACGGTCACGCGCACGCCTGGTCCCACGCGGACGCCGGGCCCCACGCGCACCCCGCGCCCCACGCCGACCCCCAAGTTCCCGCCCCCCATCGCTCAACCTGGACCGAGCAAGCTGGGGCTGCATGTTATCAACAACAATTCGCCCGACATCATGGAATTCGTGCGCGTCAGTAAGCCGCGCGTCTTGAAGGCTGTCGATGACCTGCACTGGCTTGGCGAGGCCAAGCAAGCCTCCCCGCAAACCGTGACCATCGGCCGTATCACAGCCTCCGACCAGACTATCCGGGGCGAGCCGGCCGCCGCCGCCCGCGCCTTCGTGGCTGAGCAGTTGGAGAAGTACGAGTACAACCGCGCCGGCGTCGACTACTGGGAAGGCTGGAATGAGCCAGCGCCCAAGACCCGCGAAGAGATGGCCTGGTATGCCGCCTTCGAGGCCGAGCGGGTACGCGCCCTGGCCGAGCATGGCCTCAAGGCGGGCGTCGGCACATTCCCGACAGGTGTGCCCGAGTGGGACCTGATGGAGCTATTCCTGCCCGCCATCCAGGCCGCCAAAGAGCATGGCGGCGCCCTGATCCTGCACGAGTACTCCGCGCCAACCATGCAGTTCGGTGTCGGCGCGGGCCTGCCCGGCCGTCCCGCCATCGGCAACCGGGGCGCGCTCACCCTGCGCTATCGCTACTGGTACGAGGACTTCCTGAAGCCGCGTGGCCTCACCATCCCACTCATCATCACCGAGGCTGGTATCGACGGCGGCATTGTCAACCGCCCCGGCCCGCCTGAGGCGCGCGGCTGGCGCGACTTCGGCGGCTACTGGGAGAGCCAGGGGCTGGGCGGCGACCACCTCAAGACCTACCTGGACCAGCTGGCCTGGTACGACGCGGAGACCCGCCAGGACCCCTACGTCCTCGGCTTTACCGTGTTCACCGCCGGTGACACCTCCGGCAACACCTGGGACAGCTTCGACGTCACCGACGAGCTACCCGCCCTGGCGCGCTATCTCGTCGCCCAGTGAGTCGACCACCGACCACCCGCACATCTGGTGGTCGGTGGTCGATGGTTGGTCGTCGGTGGTCGGTGGTCGGTGGTCGTCTTCGCCGTTTGCCACCCGGCGTGGGGGCAGCTATCATAGCAGCATACGCCGCACTGACCCAGGGGAGACTGTATGCCAGACCCGCGCCACTGGATTATCACCACATCGCCGACCAACGTCGGCCACACCGCCGCCCAGGGCTGGACGGTGCAAGGCTTCAAGTCTCGCCAGCGCAAGAACGTCATGGAGCGCATGGCCCCTGGCGACCGGCTGGCGTGGTACGTGTCAGGGGCGAAAGCCTTCGCCGCCGTCGCCACCGTGACTTCGACCGGCTTCGAAGATCACACCCGCATCTGGGTGACTGACAAGCCCAACGAAGACTACGCCTGGCGCGTCCAGTTGCGCCCCGACACCGTGCTACCCGACAGCGAGTGGCTGCCCGCCGAGCCGCTTGCCCTTCAGTTGGACCATGTCCACAAGTGGCCCGCCGCGAACTGGACCCTGGCCTTCCAGGGGAACCTGCGCGAGGTCAGCGCCGCCGATTTTGCCATCCTCGAGCAGGCCATCCGGGAAGCAGCGAGTACACTACAACCCACCTAGCAGCCTACCCGCGCTGGACGCCCATCGTCAAGGGAGACAAGCCTATGGTGACCGCCATCGTGCTCATCAACGCCGAGCACGGCCACTTTGACCGCATCGCGCAGCAGATGGTTGCTCTGCCAGGCATCACCGAGGTCTACTCAGTGGCCGGACCTCACGACCTGGTGGCCGTCATCCGCACGCCCACCAACGAGGGCGTCGCCGACCTGGTCACGCGCCAGATTCTGGAAATCGAAGGCATCACGCGCACCCAGACCCTGATGGCCTTCAAGGTCTACTCCAGCTACGACCTGGAGCGAATGTTCGCGATTGGCGCATAGCGCGACCAAAGGCCAACGGCGAAGGACCATAGATGCGCCATCTTGGCTCTTGGTCGTTGGTCCTTCGTCCTTGGTCCGCTAGAAGAGCGCCTGCGACAGCTTGCTGCGGTACTCCTGGGTGAGCGGGTCGGCGTCGCCGAGCAACTCGAACAGGCCGAGCATGGTCTTGCGCCCCGCCTCGTCGCGCCAACGGCGCTGGCGGCGCACCAACGTCAACAGCGCGTCCAGCGCGCCGCGATAATCCTCTTCGGCCACCAGCGCGGCGGCCAGGCCATACAGCGCCTCGGGATCGTTGGGGTTCTCAGCCAGCCTCGCCCTGGCCCCGGCCTCGCCGCCGACGACCGCCGCATCGTGAGCCAGCTGGGCCTGGGTGAGCAGGCCTCGCGCCTCGCCGCCCAGGTCCACATCGTCGGCGATGCTCTGCAACACAGCCGTCGCCTCGTCGGTCTGGCCGAGGAGGAGCAGCGCGCGCCCCAGCCCCAGGCTGGCCGCCGTATCGTGTGGGCTGAGGGCGAGCGCCTGGCGATAGGTGGACACCGCCGCCGACCAGTCGCCCGCGTCTTCGAGGTCGGCGGCCTGGTCGAGCAGTTGCTCGGTGGGCGTGGGGGCAATGGTAGCCAGCCAGCGGCGCACATTCGGCTCAGGCTGCGCGCCCACGAACTGAGCGACGACACGCCCATCGCGGAAGGCCTTGACGGCCGGGATGCCCTGGATGCCGTACTGCGCGCTGAGTTGGGGAGCCTGGTCCACGTCCAGTTTAGCGAGAATCCACTCGCCGTCGGCCTCGGCGGCCAGCCGCTCCAGGACAGGGCCAAGCATGCGGCACGGCCCGCACCAGGCCGCCCAAAAATCGACCACGACGGGAACCTCCCTGGAGCGTTCCAACACATCGCGGGCAAAGGTTGCTTCGGTGACGTCGATGACGGTACCATTCTGAATCATATAGACCATCCTTTGTACGTTTGTCGTCCTGAAGGAGTGGAGCAACTGAAGAGCCTCGCCATCGAGGGCAGGGGCGCGCCATACCCGATTGCCGCCTGAGGTCCTTCGCATCCGCTCAGGACGACAGGTGAGGCGCTCTCAGGATTAGATGCGCGAGTCCCGCCGGGGTTAGCAGATTCCGCCTCGAGTGCTAAGGGTAATTGTACGATGCCGCCACGGAAAGGCAAAGCGTCGCCCACATGAACGCCGCTGGTCCCCTGACTCTCGCCCTGCTCATCATGATTGTCGGCCTGGCGGGCACAATGCTGCCCCTCATTCCCGGCCTGCCCATCATCCTGGCGACGGCCATCGCCTACTTCTGGCTGGTGACCGGCTGGACCGCGTGGACCATCGCCGCCACGGTCGTCATTACCCTACTCTTCGTCGCCGGTCTGGCCCTCGACTATATCATCGCCCCCGCCGCCGCCAGACAGGGGGGCGCGTCGTGCTCCACGACCCTGCTGGCGGGTGTCGCGGGCATCATCGGCTTCTTCGTCCTGCCCCTCATCGGGGCCATCCTGCTGCCCATCGCCGTCGTCCTCGTCATCGAGTACCTGCGGGAGCGCGACGCGCGGCGGGCGGGCAAGGCGGCCGGGGCGTACCTGGTCGGCTGGGTCGCCTCCAACGGCCTCAAGCTCCTGACCGGCGTCGTCATGATCGCCGCCTTCTGGTTCGCCGCGACGCGCTGAGCCGCCCGATCCAAGGATCGTCTCATGACGCCCACTCTTGCCAGTCCAATTCAGGCCACACCGCTCTCTCCCCTCGCCAGCATTGATGCCCATGTCGCACGCGCCCACCGTTGCCTGGGCGGGCAGATCGAGGACGTTGGCCCGCTGCGCCTGTATGTCAATCCCCGCTACGGCTGGACCTTCTTCAATTGTGCCCGCCAGGTGACGAGCATCTCCGACGGGGAGATAGAGGGGCTTATTCGCCGCGTCGTGCGCTACTACAACACGCGCGGCGCGCGTCCCGCCTGGGAGGTCAGCGCGACGCGCGCCCCCCGCCTGCTCCCGGCCCGCCTGGCGGCCCTGGGCTTCGCCCTCGACCGCGACGAGACGCTGCTCATCCGGCCCCTTGCGGCCGACCGGGGCCGACCGCCGGCCCTCCCGCCTGGCGTCCGGCTGACGCCGATAGGGGAATCCGGCCTCGACCTCTTTGTGAGCGCCTGGCGGCAGGGTTTCGCTGTCGGCGCGGACACTGACCTGGCGAGAGTGCGCGCCCTGTTCGCCGACGACCTGGCGTCGGGCTGGGAGTTTTGGAGCGCCTGCCGCGATGGGCAGCCCATCGGCACTATCGCCGGCCTCAGCCTCGACGGCGTGACCCAGATCGCCAACGTCTCTACCGTCCCCAGCGAGCGGGGGCGCGGCGTCGCTTCCGCGCTCATCACCTACGTCACAGCCCGCGCCGCGACGCGCGGCGGGACGCTCATCTACCTGCACGCGGCCACGGCCAGCGCCGCCGAGGGGCTGTATCGCGGTCTGGGCTTTACTCCCCTGGAGCAGACGTTGACCTACATCCACGACAGTGGGGGGCACTAACATGCCGCCGCTGCGTGTCCTGTCCCGCGCCGACGTGCTGGCCGCCGTCGACATGCCGACGGCCATCGCCGCCGTGCGCCGCGCTTTCATCGAGCTGTCGCTGGGCCAGGCCCACGTCCCGCTGCGCGCCGCCATCGCCGTGCCGCCGGATGCCCCAAGCCTGGTCATGCCCGCCGACCTGGACGGGAGCCACAGTCTGGGCCTCAAGGTCGTCAGCGTCACGCCCGGCAACGCCGCGCGCGACCTGCCCCTCATCCACGCCCTGGTCATCGTCCTCGACGCCGTGACCGGCGCGCCCGTGGCGGCCCTCGAAGGCGGCGGCCTGACCGCCCTGCGCACCGGCGCGGCCTCGGGTGTGGCAACCGACCTGCTGGCCTGGCCTGACGCGCGGCGGTTGACCGTGTTCGGCGCTGGGGCGCAGGCCGAGCCGCAGGCGCTGGCCGTGTGCGCCGTGCGACCCATCGAGCGCGTGACCATCGTCTCCACCGTGCCCGGCTCCGCCCAGGCCCTCGCGGAGCGACTGGCAGGGCAGCCCGGCGTCCCGTCGGCCATCGACATCGTGGACCACCCGGCTCTGGCCGTGGCCGACGCCGACATCATTTGCACGGCCACCACGTCGCCGACGCCGGTCTTTCCTGGCAAGGCCCTCGGCGACGGCGCCCACATCAACGCCATCGGCGCCTTCACCCCGACCACGCGCGAGATTCCGGGCGAGGTGGTGGCGCGCGCTCGCATCGTGGTTGACCAGCGCGCCGCCGCCGAGGCCGAGGCGGGCGACCTGCTCATCCCGTGGCAGGCGGGCGAGGCAGCCGGCCCCGACACGTGGACCGAGATTGGCCTCATCGCCGCTGGCCGCGCGCCTGGCCGCCAGTCGCGACAGGAGATTACCCTCTTTAAGTCAGTGGGCAATGCCGTCCAGGACATCGCCGTCGCGTCGCTGGCGGCTCAGCGCGCCGTCGAGCGTGGCCTGGGCGTGGTGGTCGAGCTATGACCGAGCAGCGCAGCTCAGCCCGCGCCCTGACCGACGCCCTGCCGCCGGCCGAGCTGGACCGTCTGCGCGAGAGCCTACCACGCCGCCCGCTGCCCGCCGGCGCGGTGCTCCTCACCGAGGGCCAGCCGGGCGACGTGGCCTTCCTCATCGTGGACGGGGAGCTAGAGATCATCAAGGCCCTGGGCACGGGTGAGGAGCGGCTGCTCGCGGTCACCGGCCCTGGCGAAATCGTTGGCGAGATGAGCCTGCTCAACCCCGGCCAGCCACGCTCAGCCAGCATCCGCGCGCGCGTGCCGACGGTGGTCATGGAGCTTGGCCCCATTGACTTCGACCACCTGATGCGGCGCAACCCGGTGCTGTTCTATGAGATGGCCCGCGAGTTGAGCCGCCGCCTGCGCGACTCGGACAATGCCACCATCCGCGACCTGCGGGCCACGAATCAGGCCCTGGCCCGCGCCCTGGATGACCTGAAGGCCGCCCAGGCCGAGATCGTCGAGAAGCAAGTCCTTGAGCACGAGCTAGCCGTCGCTAAGGACATCCAGCGCGCTATGCTGCCGCGCAGGCTGCCCCGTATGACAGGCTTCGACTTTGGCATGCGCATGGAACCCGCCCGGGCAGTGGGCGGTGACTTCTACGACTTCATTCCCCTGGCGAAAGATAGACTCGGCATCGTCGTCGGCGACGTGGCAGGCAAAGGCGTCCCGGCCGCGCTGGTCATGGGGCTGACCCGCAGCCTGCTGCGACCGGAGGCCGGTCATGGCCGCTCCCCCCTTCAGACGGTGCGGGCCATTAACCGTTATCTCCAAGAGACGAATCAGTCGGGCCTGTTCGTCACGCTCCTCTATGGCATTCTCGACCCGACGACCAGCCGCTTCACCTATGTGCGGGCGGGCCATGAGATGCCCCTCCTCTACGATGCGCAAGGCGCGCTCCAGCCCCAGGCGATGGCCATCGGCCAGCCCCTCGGTGTCCTGGATGCCCCTGCCCTCACCGAGCAGTCCCTCACCGTTGAGGCCGGGGGCCTGCTCCTCCTCCACAGCGACGGCGCACCCGATACCCTTAACGACCAGCA
>CAZJJF010000140.1:4667-8933 GCA_964546245.1 uncultured Anaerolineales bacterium | reverse complement strand
GCGAAGGATCGCCGGCGACCGCCGGGCGTCAGGGTTCAGGCCATTCGTTCATCCTACCCTCTCATTCCCGGTCGCCTCTGGACGCTGCGCTGCCGCGAGAGCGGCGCCGATGATGCCCGCGTCATTGTAGAGTTGGGCGGGGACGAGGGGGGCGCGGGTCGTGAGGTAGGGGAAGAACCTGGTGTGCTCCTTGCTGATGCCGCCGCCGACGATGATCAGGTCAGGCGAGAAGAGCATCTCGATGCGCCCCAGCACACGGTCGACTCGCCGTGCCCACTGCTTCCACGACAGGTCCAGCTCGGTGCGTACCGACGACGCGGCGCGGTCCTCGGCGTCACGCCCGCCGATCTCCAGGTGGCCTAGCTCGGTGTTGGGCACGAGGATACCATCGGTAAACAGCGCGCTGCCGATACCCGTGCCAAAGGTCAGCAGCAACACCACACCCTTCTGATCGCGCCCCGCCCCATAGCGCATCTCAGCCATGCCCGCCGCGTCGGCGTCATTGAGGACTGTCACCGGCAGCCCCGTCACCTGCCGGAATAGCTCCTCGGCATGGGCGCCGATCCACGCCTTGTCTACGTTGGCTGCGCTGAGGGTCACCCCATGCTGGACAACGGCGGGGAAGGTCACGCCGACCGGCCCCTGCCAGGCGAAGCCCTTGACCATTCGCCCGACCACCTCGGCCACCGCCTGCGGCGTGGACGGCTGCGGTGTCGCGATGCGGTGACGAGGCACGGCCAGCGCGCCCTTCTCCAGGTCCGCCGGCGCGCCCTTGATACCCGATCCGCCAATGTCGATACCCATGACGTGCATGACGTACCCTCCTCTACCCGCTCTTGTTGCAGGCGTATGGTACACACACCGGGCCACGGGGGCAAACCTGCTCGCCTGGTCCGCCTCAGCGCGGCAGCAGCAGGCTGGCCAGGGCGGCGATACCGAAGGCGACGATGATACCGCCCGCGATGCGGTTCACCCAGACCAGACCGCGCAGCGTCACCTGCCCTTTGAGCAGGCTCACGCCGCCACTCAGCAGCAACCACCACCCCGCCGACCCCAGGAACACTCCCACCACCAGCGCCAGAGACGCCCACGCGCCCCCCTCAAAACCCGCCAACCCCAGGCCTGCGAAGATGACGGCGAAGGACAGGATGGTGGCCGGGTTGGTGAGCGTCAGAAAGAGAGTCGAGCCATATGCGCCCAGCAGCCCGCGCCCGCTTGCCTCGGCGGCTTGCCCGGCCGGCTGGGCCAGAAAGGTACGCACCCCCAGGTACACCAGGAACGCCCCGCCCACCAGGCGCAGCCAGGCTTGCTGGCTGATCATCAGCCCGGCCACTGCCGTCAGCCCGAAGGCCGCAATGGCTCCATAGAAGAAGTCGGCGGTCGCCGCGCCCAGGCCCGACACGAAGCCCACCAGCCGCCCCTCCGCCAGGCTGCGGCGGATGACCAGCACGCCGATGGGGCCGACGGGCGCAGCGATAGAGAAACCCAACACCAGGCCACGCAACAGGGGACCCAGGTCCATCCCAGCCTCCTATGCGACATGAAAAACCGCCAGCCTCGATACGAGGGCTGGCGGTAAGCCGCGCGGCTATGCAAACAGCGCTACCCAGACCCCTCGTCTGGCTGAAAACTGCGCTGCTGCTGATTAGGGCGAATGTCAGGCATCCTTCCTCGGCTCCGCTGCCACCCAGGTCGTAACAAGTCTAAGGCTTGTGCTCCGCAGAGGGTATGGCCCCATTGGCCGATTGGCGAACGCGCGCGGCGCTACGGGCCTTGCGCTCCTGGCCGACCTTCATGCGCTGCTCGACACCGTACTTCACGATACAGTACACGGCCTCAACGGCGTCCTTCCACCCGATCTTCTTGCCCTCGTCGTAGGTACGACCGGCGTAGGAGATGCCGACCTCGTAGATTTTCAAGTTGCGCAGGGCAATCTTGGCCGTGACCTCCGGCTCGAAGCCGAAGCGGTCCTGCTGGAGATGGACGCCCTGGATAATCTCGCGGCGGAAGAGCTTATAGCCTGTCTCCATGTCTGTCAGGTTGAGATCAGTGAACATGTTGCTGAGGGTGGTCAGCATCTTGTTGCCGACCGAATGCCAGTACAGCAACACCCGCCGCTGGTCGCCGCCCGCGAAGCGCGAGCCGTAGACCACGTCCGCCCCATGTTCCAGGCAAGGCTGGAGGAGCTTCGGGTAGTCACGGGGGTCGTACTCCAGGTCAGCGTCCTGGATGACCACATAATCGCCCCGCGCCGCCTGGATGCCGGTGCGGAGTGCGGCGCCCTTGCCCATATTTCGGGGCTGGAGAATAACTCGCACATCACCGTACTGCGCCTCGATATCGCGTAGGATGTCGCGGGTTCCGTCCACCGAGCCGTCGTCGACGATGATCAGCTCTTTCCGCACCGGAACCGCCAGCACACGCGCGACGATTTCCTGAATCGTCACGCGCTCGTTGTAAGCGGGTATCACCACGGACAGCAGGACATCCCCCATCCCAGGCATGCATCCCTCCTCACCACATGGAGCCTACCAGCGTTGCAGCGCCGACAGGCGCGAAGTGTACCACGAACCGGCGGCAGCGCCTAATGCGTGCAGGCCGCCCCGTAACGCAGTTGGTGGTCTACTCGTTGTCTATGGTGAGGGGCACAGGCAAGGACGGCAGGCGAAACATGGCTGAACAGCCGCAAGGGGAATGGCCCGACGCCCCATATCGACCCGCGATGGGAAATACACCTGAGTCGCCCGGCGATCCCAGCGATGCCGGGTTTGAGATGGTTGCGCCCCCGTCGGCCTGGGTGCGCGCGCGCCCTTTCGCGGCCGCCTTCGTTCTGATGCTGGCCATCATCGGCGGCCTGCATGCCTGGGGCCAGGTCGCCGCTACCTACGACGACCCGGTCGCTGCCACGCTGGCCGCTGCCCGCGATGCGGTTATCCATAGCCTGTCAGCCTTCTCTCCGTCAGGGCGCGCTTCAGCGCCAGTTGCCGTCGCCGAGGCGGCCCCGGCATCCCCTGTCGCGCCGACCGTCGTCGCAACGCCCCAGCTGGCGGCCCCCACACCGCCGCCCGCCAAGGCAGCGCCTGCGCCAGCCGCCAGCCTACAGACGCCGCGCGGCCAGGCCTTCGTGCCGCCGGTTGTAGCGCCCCTCGCCCTGCCTGCGCCTCCGTATCAGCCCCGCGCGAGCGGCGCGCCCGCATCGCCGGCGGCAGCCACCAGGCCCGCTACCATCCCCTCGCCTCCACCCGCCCCACAGCCAACCGTACCCGCCGCTCGGCGGCCGGCCGCAGCGGCTTCGTTCACCAAGCCGGTTTCCGGCCTGCCCTCGCGCCCACCTGCCCAGGCGGTCGCCCCCGCCGCCAGATCCTCTGCCCCAGTCGGCGCCTTCACCAAGCCGGTGTCAGGCCTGCCCCTCCGACCCCCTGCCCAGGCGGTCGCCCCCGCTGCCGCCCGGCCGCCGGTTGCAGCCGCGCCGCGCCCACCAGCCGCCGCGCCCGCCCTCACGGCGCCAGTCCAGAATAGCAACGGTTGGATTCGGCCCGCTAAGTGAGTGGGAAGGGCACAAGAAAGACGCTGGCCTGAAAACCGCCGCCGCGCGGTTTTCAGGCCTATGTCCCTGAGAGGGGGAGGTCGTCACATGCTCGTAGGGTAGAGTATGCAGCCGCGACATGAAGCGACCATTAAGCGCGGCTGAAAGGTCGATGAGGACTCGGCGCGGCAACTGAGAGGAGTCGAAGAGTCTAAGAGTTGGCTGAGGATAGCAGGTTGACCGTAAGATGGCTGGTGCAGGGCTACTCCATCCCTATAGCGCTAACGTATACCGACCCCCCCCTGGGCGAAACTTATTGGTGTCTATCGCGTGTTTCTAAGCATAAGGGGAACGTCGCCGAGTGGACACGGACGAAGCGTTGGTACAACGCTATCTGGGTGGCGAGCGAAGCGCGTTCCGGCCTGTGGTGGAGCGGAACACGCCGTCCATTTACAACCTTGCCTATCGCATGACCGGCGACCCCGATGAGGCGGCCGACGTGACCCAGGAGACGTTTCGCCGCATCATCGAGGCGTTGCCCACCTCCCACGCGGACATGCCTTTCAAGCCGTGGGCCATGCAGATCGCTCTGAACGTGTGCCGCGACCTGGCCCGCCGCCACCGCCCGCTACCCTTTGCGGCTCTAGACGGTGCGCGCGATGGGGCGGAGGACAGCGAGGCGACCGACCGCATCGAGATGGTGGTAGACACCGAGCCGCTGCCGCCGGAACGCCTGGAAA
>CAZJJF010000140.1:0-4657 GCA_964546245.1 uncultured Anaerolineales bacterium | reverse complement strand
CGGGTGTCAGGCCTGCCCCTCCGACGCGCTGCCCTGGCGGTCGCCCCCGCTGCCGCCGGAACGCCTGGAAACAGATGAGACGCGGCGTGCCCTCCATCAGGCCATCGACGACTTGCCTGATGTCTACCGCGCGGCCATTGTGCTGCGCTATACCGAAGACATGTCGTACCAGGACATCGCGGATACCTTGCATCTCCCGCTCAACACGGTGCGAACCCATCTGGCTCGCGCCAAGCGCCTACTACAGGCCCGCCTGCAAGCGGATTGGGGGAACGAGGCATGAGCCACCTGAATGACACCGTTCTGGATGCCTACGCCGAGGGGCAGCTGACGACCCGCGAGCGCGCTGCGGCCGATGCCCACCTGGCGACGTGCGGCGACTGCCGGCTGGCCCTCATTGCCCTGGCTCAGATGGGCGACCTGCTGCGTGAGCAACCGCGTCAAACGCCGCCGCCGGAGCTGGCCGCGCATATCCTGGCCGAGCTGGCCCCCGCATCGGCTCCGCGCGTCAGAAAGGGCTGGACCGGCCACCAATGGCTGGCAGCGGGCCTATCCGCGACAGTCGTCTGGACCTTGCTCGTCGTCTTGATTGGTGAGACAGCCCTATCCGCCTATCGGCGCGGCCTGGGCGATTTTGCCGAATTGGCGCGCCTGCATCCCCAGGCGCTGCTACGCTATCCGACCGAGGCCATGTCGGCCATTTTGGAGAGCATCCCGACCGTCGAGGTGGCGCTCACGCTGGTCGCGCTGGGGTTGGGTCTGTGGCTGCTGACGCAAATTCTCGCCGCGCTGCCAGAAGGCGGTCAGGCATGAGCCGACGGGCGCGGCGCGGCGCGGCAGCGGTCGCGGCGGCTCTGTTCCTCATCCTGGGTGTCACGCTCTGGGTGGGGATGCGGGTTGGTCAGGCCGGTCTCACCGAGACGGTGCTGGGCGACGCGGGCGGGCTGAGCCTGCTCGGCGGGCGACGGCTGGGTCCGCGCCTGATGGACGGCCACGGCGCGGTGGGTATCGTGACTCTTGTCGCCCCGCCCCGTATCGACCTGGTGGGGCGCGAGGGGCAGCCGCGGGTGATTCTGCTTACGGCCGATACCCTGGTGGCGGTGGGCAACCGTTCAGCGGCGGCCGCCCCGCTAGAGAACGGCGACATTAGCAGCATCGCGGAGCTAAGGCCGGGTGTGCGCCTCGTCGCCATCGGCCAACCCGACGAAGCAGGTCAGTTGATCGCGCGGATTATACGCATTGTGCCTAAGACTGAGCCGGATCGTTTGAGCAGCGAGTAGCCGCGCTCGCCAGTGAGCGCAAGAGGAAGACAACCGTCATGAGCACCACCACAACCACAGGCCCGACGACCACAAGCGGCGTGAAGCCCAGCGCCATCGCCCCCAAGAGCAAGCGCAAGAACAGTTGGCGACGCTGGCTGACGCCTCTGATCGTCCTCCTGGTTGTCGCCGCCGCCATTGTCTTTGGCTGGCAGCGTATCCAGGGCGCGCGGGCGGCCGCCACAACGAGCATCGACACGCGCCCCGCCAGCGTTGGCAACCTCGTCGCCAGTATCAACGCCGCCGGCAACCTCGCGCCCGCCTCGCAGGTCAACCTCAACTTCACCTCGAGCGGGGTCGTCAAGGACGTCCTGGTCAAGGAGGGCGACAAGGTCAAGGCCGGTCAGCCGCTGGCGCGTCTCACCGCCGACGATCTGGCGCTACAGGTCTCAGCGGCCGAATCAAGCCTGAAGAGCGCGCAGTTGAAGTTGGAGCAGGCCAAGCAAGGCCCCAAGGACACCGACATCACCTCGGCCCAGGCTAAGGTGGATAGCGCGCAAGCCGCCCTCAATAAGCTGCGCCAGGGGCCGACCGCCGCCGACATGGCTGACGTGCAGGCTCGCCTGACCTCGGCTCAGGCCAATCTGGCGAAGGTGCAGGCCGGCCCGACCGACCAGGATGTGGCAACCGCTCGACAGAAGGTAGAGAACGCCAAGAATGCGCTGTGGGCCAATCAGGCTTCCCGCGATGCCACCTGTGGTCGGCCCAAGGGCGGTGACACTGACCCGCAGTGCCAGCAGGCGCGGGCACAGGTGAACTCATCAGAGGGTAACGTCGCCATCGCCCAGAACGACCTGGATAAGTTGCTGGCCGGTCCCAATGAAAACGATATCATCACCGCCAGGCAGCAGGTAGCCCAGGCCCAGGCCGCTATCGACAAGTTGCGCCAGGGCCCCACCGCCGCCGATATTACCCAGGCCCAATCCAGCATCACCCAGGCCGAAGCGGGTCTTGAGGCCGTCAAGGCCGGTCCCGATGACCTCAGCATTCAGGTGGCTCAGACGGCCATCGACCAGGCTCAGGTTAATCTCAAGCAGGCCCAGTTGAAACTGCAACAGGCCACCCTCACCGCGCCCTTCGACGGCGTTATCACCGCTGTGTCGCTCGTGCCGGGCCAGACGATGGGCGCCAGTGGCAACCCGATTCAGCTCTCTGACCTCGGTACGCTACAGGTCGTTACCAACGTCTCGGAACTGGACCGCGCGCGCCTCAAGGTCGGCCAGGAAGTGCAGATGACGCTGGAGGCGCTGCCGGGCGTCAACGTCCAGGGCATCGTCGATGCCATCAGTACGGCGGGCGTGACGACCCAGGGCGTGGTCAACTTTCCCGTGACGATCAAGTTGGTCAAGCCGGATCCGGCGGTCGCCCCCGGCATGACGGCCAACCTCAACGTCATCATCGACAAGCGCGATAATGTTCTTCTCGTGCCCAACCGCGCCATCCGCAACAACGGCCGCCAGCGCACCGTCACCGTGATGGTCGAGGGTCAACAGATCACGGTCCCCGTGCAGACGGGCATGACCGACGGGACCAACACCGAGATCACCGGCGGCGGCCTCAAGGAAGGCGACCAGGTCGTGTTGACCGCGGCCACCGGGGCGCGCGCCGGTGGCTTTGGCGCGCCGCCGGGTGGTGGCGTACTCCTCGGCGGCCCCGGTCCAGGACGCTAGTGGCACGGTCACGTAGGAGAAACTATGCAATACCGAGTCATTGATATCCAGGACGTGACCAAGGTCTATCACATGGGCGACGTGGAGGTGCAGGCGCTGCAGGGTGTGAACTGCCACGTCAACCAGGGTGAGTTTGTCGCCATCATCGGCCCCAGCGGGTCCGGCAAGTCGACCCTGATGAACATCATCGGCTGCCTGGACCAGCCCACGAGTGGAACGTATCTTCTGGATGGGATCGACGTGGGTGACCTGGACGATGATGAGTTGGCCCAGATTCGCAACCAGAAGATCGGCTTCGTGTTCCAGAGCTTCAACCTTTTGCCCCGCGTACCCGCCTGGAAGCAGGTGGCGCTGCCCCTCATCTATGGTGGCGGCGAGGATCGCTACGCACGGTCGGTGGCAGCGTTGGAGGCGGTGGGCCTGGGCGACCGCATCGACCACCGCCCCAATGAGATGTCGGGCGGCCAGATGCAGCGCGTCGCGATTGCCCGCGCCCTGGTGACACAGCCGGCGATTCTGCTCGCCGATGAGCCAACCGGCAACCTGGACTCCAAGTCCGGCGCGGAGGTGATGCGCATCATCAAGGAGATGAACGCCGAGCACGGGCTGACGGTTGTCCTCGTTACCCATGATCCTCAGATCGCCGCGCAGGCCGAGCGAATCATCCGCATCTTTGACGGCCGCGCCTATGACTATGACCCTCTGACCGAGGGCGTCGAGGCAGTGGAGGTCCACGCATGAATCTGCTTGAATCCTTCCAGATCGCGCTGGACAGCCTGACGGCGAACAAGCTGCGCGCCATCCTGACCATGCTCGGCATCATTATCGGTGTCGCGGCGGTCATCACCATGTTGGGCATTGGTCGCGGCGCGCAGGCGCAGATCGAGGCGCAGATTCAGGCCAACGGAACCAATCTGCTCTTTGTGCGCCCCGGCTCCCAGCAGCAGGGCGGCGTCGCCCAGGCGCAGGGGTCCGCGCCAACCCTCACCTACGAGGACGCGCGCGCCCTGGCCGAGCCGGGCGCGGCCCCGGCCGTGGCGCTCGTCGCGCCAGAATTTGGCGCGGGCGGGCAGGTGGTCTATCAGGGTACCAATATCAACTCGCGCGTGACCGGTGTGACGCCAGAGTATCTAGACGTGCGCAACATGAGCATGTCCAACGGCGAGTTCATCAACGCCAGCCAGGTGCAGGGGCGCGCTCAGGTAGCCGTACTGGGCGCAACAGTAGCATCCAATCTGTTTGGCGACGCTGACCCGGTGGACCAGAGCATCCGCATCAACAACTCAAGCTACAAGGTCATCGGTGTGCTCGCGGGGAAGGGCGGCACGGGCTTCGGCAGCCAGGACGACCAGATCTACATCCCGTTGACGACGGTCTACACGCGCCTGTTCGGTGGCAATCGCTTCCGTGGCTCCAACAACGTCAACGTCATCAATATCCAGGTGACGGATGCCGCGCAGAATGACGCCGCCATCGAGCAGGTGAGCGAGATCCTGCGCCAGCGTCACCGCACCAGCTATCAGGACGACTTCACGGTGATCAGCCAGCAGGATATCTTGGAGACGGCGGCCACCGCAACAGGGGTGTTTACTATCTTCCTGGGCTCCATCGCGGCCATCTCGCTGCTCGTCGGCGGCATCGGCATCATGAACATCATGCTGGTGAGCG
>CAZJJF010000139.1:0-8936 GCA_964546245.1 uncultured Anaerolineales bacterium | reverse complement strand
GAGCGGCCCCGCCTCAGTCACAACCCAGGTAACCAGGTCGAGGGGGGTCAGGTCGAACTGGCGGTTCAGAATCGTCACGCCCGGCGGCGCCTGGGCCAGCACTTGAGCCGCGTCACGCCCCTCGCCCACCGCTCCCTCAGCATCGAACAGGGATGCTGGCAGAAGCTTCTCGCTGCTCGCCACAACCATTAGCGGCGTCCCCGCCGCCCGCGCCGCCAGCGCCAAAGGGTACGTACCCGCCTTGTTGACGACGTGAGTGGCGGCGACCGTGTCGGCGCCGACCACCACGACATCCGCCTCGTCAACGAGAGATGGGGCGAGGGCATCGGTGACGAGGGTAACAGGGATGCCCGCCCCCGCCAGCCGTCGCGCCAGCGCCACCCCCTCGACCAACGGCCGCGCCTCGCTGACGATGACCCGCCTCAGACGGCCCTGGGTGTGGGCATGGCGCAAGGTCGCCTCGACCACGCTACTGGCCGAGTGGGTAACAACGACGGCATGGGCAGGCAGCGTGGCCGCCGCACCCGCCACGGCCCCCGCCGCGCTGGTCGTCAGGCCCACCGCGAAAGCCCGTGCCGCCTGCTCCACCGCCGCGCGCTTCTCCCCAACGGGGGCGCGCTCAGCCGCCCACAGCGCGATATTCGCCAACCGCCACAGCGGAGCCATCGCCGGTTGGGCGACGGCCATGAAGCGCCCCACCTCGGCCAGGTCAGCCAGAAACTGGGCCGCGCCCGGCGCCCGGCTGGACTGGGCGGCCAGGGCGAAGATGTCAGCCGCACGTGCCGCCAGATCGGTCGCGCCGCTCAGATGGTCATCGGCCAGAGCGCCGATGCGGAAAGCCACATCGGGGTCCATCGCGTCGCCTTCCCCCTCGCCGCTGTCGTTGCCCTGACGCCCGAGGCTCGCCGCCTCCCAACGCCTCCCCGCGCCGGGCTAGAACTTGTAGCCGATTCTGCGCAGGAAGTCGTGACGGTGCGTCTTCGCCGCCTCATCCTCGATGCCCAGCGGCGGCTCGCCGTCGATGACCCCCAGGATGCCGCGCCCCTGCTCACTCTCCGCGACGACAACCTGGAGCGGGTTGGCCGTCGCGCAGAAAATGCCTACCACCTCGGGCACAGCGAGAATCGTGTTGACGACATTGATGGGGAAGGCATTGCCCAGGAAAACGATGAACGTATGCCCCGCGCCAATCGCCATCGCGTTCCTGGCCGCCAATTCCACAAGCGCCGGGTCCGTGCCACTGGTACGCACCAGGCGCGGCCCGGACGCCTCGCAGAACGCCAGGCCGAACTGAATCCCCGGCACAGCATTGACCAGCGCCTCGTGGATATCCTCGGCGGACTTGATGAAGTGACTCTGGCCCAGAATCAGGTTGAGGTTAGGATCGGTCTTCTCGATGGGAACCAGAGAAAGGTGCAGGGGCATGCTGACCTCGCAAAGTGGCGGTTCGACACGCGAACTATACTCGATGGCCGTCTCCCCGACAAGCCCGCGCCCACCACCGCCCGACTGAGCCTGGGGCGTGACTCAGTCGGGGGCGCGGCGAGATTCGTCACAAAACCGTAACACCGCACGGCGACAACTTGTGGTATAATGACTATCCTTCTCACTTCCTCGCTTGCATCCCCCTCGCCTCGCGCCAACATCCCGTAGCACATCGGCTTCGAGAACTCACCCAGGAGGTATGACATGCCAGAGAGGACTCGACTGACCCGCCGTCGTTCTGGAACCGTCCGCGTGACGATGCCCGCTTCCGCCATCCACAACCTGGATACCTTCAACAAGAGCATCGCCAACCTGGCCGAGAAGCTTGGTCACCCCCGCTGTTTCTCCGGCGTCGATTGCATCTTCATGCAGGAGCGCGACTTCGTCGTCGATCCCCAACAGCGGGTCAAAGCGCTGCCCGCCGACCCCGTGCCCTGGGACGCGCCGCGGCCGGTGACCATCACTCTGCCGACCGCCGTCCAGTACGATCTGGAGCGGGTCCAGGCGGTGACCGCTAAGGTGGCTGGTCTGCTCGGCTGCGGGGAATGCCATTCGGGTTTCGACTGGCGCTTCCGCCAGGAGCTTGACTTTGTCATCGACCAGCAGTTGAACGTCAATGCCGGCCCCAGCTTCTAGCGATCTGCCCGCATTGGGGGTGGGCCTGACGTACTCGTCAGCTATCGAGCCGGTGCTGCAACGCTGGCCCGACCTCGTGGATGTGCTGGAAGTCGAACCCCAGACGACCTGGACCGAGACGCGCGACCCCGCCCAACCCTATCACGTCGCGGACGCCGTCCTGGCCCATATCCAGCAGCTGCCGGGCCGCAAGCTCGTGCACAGCGTTGGCGTTCCCTGTGGCGGGACGCCGCGCCCCGAGCCATACCAGCTGGGCCTGCTTGCCCACACCGTGGCACGGCTGCGCTCGCCGTGGTTCAGCGAGCACCTGAGCTTCAATCAGGCTGAGGGGTTCTTCACCGGCTTCTTCCTGCCACCCCGCCAGACAACCGAGGGGGTGCTGGCCGCGACGCGCGCCATCCACGACCTCCAGGCCGCCCTGCCGGTACCTGTGGCCGTGGAAACCGGCGTCAACTACCTGCGCCCCCGCGCCGACGAGATGCCGGACGGCGCCTTCGTGGCTCAGGTCACGACCAGCGCGGACTGCGGCATCCTCCTCGATCTGCATAACATCTTCTGTAATGCGGTGAACGGCCGACAGGCCATCGACGACTTTCTCGCCCCCATCCCCCTCGACCGGGTATGGGAGATGCACCTGGCAGGCGGCATGGAGATCGAGGGCTACTGGCTGGATGCCCATAGCGGCGCCATGCCCGACGCGCTCTTCGACATTGCCCGTCGTCTCATCCCACGGCTGCCTAACCTCAGGGCGATCATCTTCGAGATGATGCCCTCGTACCTGCCGGCGGTGGGCTATGACACGCTGGCCCGCGAGTTGGAACGCCTGCACAGCCTGTGGGCCTTGCGACGCGCTGCGCGCGGGGACGGGCCGGTCGTTCGGACGGCAAGCGACGTAGCAACCGCACCGACCGCGGCGTCGATACCCGACGCTGGTTCGCGCGTGACGCCGGCCGCCTGGGAGAGCGCGCTAGGCGCACTGGCAGTCGGCCGCCAGGTCGACGGCGTCATCGGCCGCGAGCTGGCCGCCGACCCAGGCGTGGCTATCATCCACCGTCTCATCGGTGAGTTCCGCGCCTCGATGGTCGTCGGAGTGCTGCGGCTCACGTCGCGCTACTTGATGCTGAGCCTCGGCCCCGATATCTTGCGCGCCCTGTTGCAGGACTTCTGGTCCAAGCATCCGCCGCGCCCCTACGCCTCCATGGAGGCCGAGGCCTTCGCGGAGTATCTGACCGAGCTAAACCTCCAACTGCCCCAACTCGCCACCGTGCTGCGCTTCGAGCGGGCTGTCCTGGCAACACTACTCGACGGCCAGCCGCGGGTCGTGGCCTTCGACTTCGACCCGTTCCCCCTCTTCCGCGCCCTTACTGAAGCTCGCCTGCCGGATGAGCCAGGCAGCGCGGGCAACTATGAGATTGAAATTACCCCCGACATCCCGCTGGCGACGCGCCACGCCGAGGAGACCGCCGCGCGACAGACCTTCCCCTTCCACTGACATCCCGCGCCTCAGGGGACTCGCGGTCGAGGGCGCGGCTGGGTAGCCGCGCCCTCGACGATCATCAGCAGCTTGGGCCGGCCTCTACGCCCGCCCAGAAGGTAGCACACTTCCCCGCCCCCTCGGCCCCTGCTTCCCAGTTCAGCCCCCCGCCTGACCTTGCTGGAGCCATACGGCCGCCGCCCCCGCCAGGCCTGGCTGCTCCAGGCAGGCCTGCGTCAGGTGTACACGCTGCCAGGGAACCAACCCGGCCTGGTGCGCGATGATCGCCAGCACGTCCGCCTCAAATAGGTTCCAACGGCGCATGAGGCCGCCTCCCAGGGCAATACAATCCGGGGCGAACAAGGTGATCAGATTGGCCAGCCCGACACCCAGATAGCGCGCCGTGCGCTCCACCGCCTGCCGCGCCAGCGGGTGACCCTGCTCGGCCAGGTCGCACACTCGGCGCGCATCCCAGTCGTCCTGACCACCGTGGGCCTGGGCCCAGGCCGCCAGGGCGCTACCACTGGCCAGGCTCTCCCAGCAGCCGTGCGCGCCACAGAAGCAGGCGGGGCCAGCGGGATCGATGACGTGGTGGCCCACCTCCGGGTGGCAGCCAGCCACGCCGCGATATAACCGCCCACCCAGCACGATGCCCCCACCGATGCCCGTGCTCACCGTGACGTAGATGAGACGCTCGGCCCCCTGCCCCGCGCCCCAGCGCGCCTCTGCCAGAGCCGCTGCGTCGGCGTCATTCTCGATAGCTGGCGTCACGCCAAAGCGCGCGGCCAGGTCGTGGGCCGGCGTGTGGCCGCTCCAGGTAGGTAGAAAGGCATTGGGGGTCAATGCGCCCTCGACGGTGAGCCGCCCCGTGGTCCCGATGCCGATGCCCTCCAGCCGGGCATGATGAGCAAGCAGCATGGCGCGTAGCGCGGCGGCAACCTCGTCCAGGCCCTCGGTGTAGGCCTGCTCGCGGCGTGTGGGCAGGCTTGTCGAGTCGACAACCTGCCCCTCGCGTGTCACCAACCCCACCGCGATCTTCGTGCCGCCGATGTCCACCGCGCCAATCATCACAGCGCCGCCAACTCGGCAAAGTCTGCCTCGGCCAACTGCGCCAGCAGGTCGGACCGCCGCCCAGCAGCCAGCGGCAGGTTCGGCAGGCGCGGCTCGCCGCACTCGATCCCCAGGTGGGCCAGGGCAGCGCGCATGCAGCCCACATAGCCATAGCCGTGCATGATCTCGATGATGCGATTACCGCGTCGCTGCCAGTCCAGGGCAGCCTCCATCTCGCCCCCCCGCACATGGGTCAGGATGCGCCCCTAGGCCGCCGGCCTGGAGGTGAGGGTGGAGCCGGGGGTGGCATCCCCCCCGTCCGTCGGCCCCAGGGCAGCCTGCTCGTCCATGCCGACGAAGACCGTCCAACCCTCGCTACGGAAGGCCGCAATCTGGCTCATCTCGTACATGTTGGGACCATAGTACTTGGTCCCCGCAAAGTTGGGGACGGCGGCCAGGTCGCGCATCAGAGCCAGGCTGTCTCGTGTTCCTCCGAAGAGATAGGGGAGGAAAGGTAGGCCAGG
Organism: uncultured Anaerolineales bacterium; assembly: GCA_964546245.1. GTDB lineage: Bacteria > Chloroflexota > Anaerolineae > Epilineales > JAHCIE01 > JAHCIE01. The sequence goes on along the minus strand of CAZJJF010000139.1, from coordinate 3,767 downwards.
GGTAGCCGCCGCCACCCTCGCCAGGTAGGGGGCGACCCCTCGCGCATCATAGGCGACGGGCGGCACAATGCTGCTGATGCCGTCGGCGCCCACCGCCGCCGCATGCTCAGCCAGCGCAATCGCATCGTTCACCGAGGCCGCGCCCACGTGGACGATAACCTCGGCGCGGCCCGCCAGTTGGTCCATCACCGTCTCGACGATGGCGCGGCGCTCAGCGACCGACAGGAAGAGACCCTCGCCAGTACTGCCGCATAGGTAGAAGCCCGTCACCCCCTTGCCGAGGTGATAGTCCACCAACTCTCGCACGGCCGTCAGGTTGACCTGATCGTCGGCCGTGTACGGGGTCAAGAGGGCAGGCCAGAAGCCGTCAAAGGTTCGCATGGGCATGGTCCTTATAGATTCGAGCGCGGATCCAGCGCATCGCGCAGGCCGTCGCCGATGAAGTTGATACTCACCACCGCCAGCGCAATCATCAAGCCCGGCGGAACCCACATCCAGGGCATCGCCTCCAGGATGTTGAGACTCTGGGCGTCGCGGAGCATATTGCCCCAGCTGGGCGTGGGAGCCTGGACGCCGAGACCCAGGAAGGACAGCGACGCTTCGAGCAGGATGGCGTTGGCGACACCGATGGTCACAGCGACGACGATGGTACTGACTGTATTGGGAAAGATGTGCTTGAAGGCAATGTCCGTGCGCGCCACGCCAATCGACCGCGCCGCCAGCACGAACTGCTGCTCGCGCAGGGTGAGAAACTGACTGCGCACCAGGCGAGCAATGGACGGCCAGGTCAGCAGGCCAATGACTATCATGGCATTGTAGACGCTCGGCCCCATCGCGGCGGCGACGACAATGATGATAACCAGCGACGGAAAAGTCATGACCATGTCAGTCAGGCGCATGAGAAACATGTCCGTCTTGCCACCTACATAGCCTGCCACGCCGCCAATAATGCTACCGATGATCATCGAGATGGAGACAGCCACCAGGCCGACCGAAAGGGAGATACGCCCCGCGTAGAGGATGCGCGACCAGATATCGCGTCCCGTCCCGTCGGTGCCCAACCAATGCTCGGCGCTGGGCGGCTGGCGCATGGCGCGCAGGTTGAGATCGGTCGGCGAGTGGGGCGCCAGCAGCGGCGCAAATACCGCGAAGACGATGAGCAGGAGCAAGACGACCAGGCCGAACACCGCCAGCTTATGGCGAAAGAAGCGCCGCATGGCCTTAGACGTCAGGCTATCTGCGGGGGCCGCCTTCTGGAGGGGCACGGATGGGGCATTCGCCGACATCGAGGGCCTCCTATTCGTAGCGGATGCGCGGATCGACCCACGAGTAGGCGACATCCGTCACAAGGTTGATGAGCAGGACGAAGACAGTGGTCAACAGCACATAGCCCATGATCACGGGCGAGTCGCGCACGGCGACGGCGTTGATAAACATCATGCCGATGCCCGGCCACTGGAAGATGGTCTCGATAATGACCGAGCCAGCGAACAGGGCCGCCACATTCAGGCCGACGACAGTGATTACGGGAATGAGGGCGTTGCGCAGGATATGCCGCCCGACGATGAGCGTATGCTTCAACCCCTTGGCCTTAGCGGTGCGCACGTAGTCATTCTTGACAACTTCCAGCACACTGGCGCGGGTGTAGCGCATGAAGACGGCCATTCGCACCAGAGCCAGGGCCAGGGCGGGCAGGACGATGTGCCGCATATTGTCCATCAGGGAGTAGCTCTCACCCGCCGTCACCATCCCCGACGTGGGAAACCAGCCCAGGCGTAGGGCGAAGACAAAAATCAGAATCATGCCCATGAAGAAGTCGGGGATAGAGATGCCAGCAAAACCCAGAATCGTCAGCCCGTAATCCGTCGATGAGTACTGGCGGAGCGCCGAGATCGTGCCGAGCACGACGCCCAACAGGATGGAGAAAATCAACGTCACGGCCATGAGTTGCAGCGTGGCCGGAATGCGCTGGGCGATCATCGACGAGACCGAGTCGCCATACTGGAAGGAGCGCCCCAGATTCCCCTGCACCACATTGCCCAACCAGCGGACGTACTGAACCGGCACCGGCTGGTCGAGGCCCAGCTGCCCCTGGCGCAGCTTGATCAGCTCCTCGGGGGCCGGGCTGTCCGTAGACAGCATAGCCAACACCGCGTTGCCCGGCATCAGATTCGCCAGCAGGAAGACGACGACGGTCACAGCGAGAATGGTAGGGATACTGACCAGCAGACGACGCGCGATATAAGCGAACATCGTAGACCTCTCTCCTACCTGGGCGATAGGTGACGGGGGAGCGCGTCCCGCGTCACCCATCGCCTCAAGTCACACTGGCTACTTGGTAGACCAGGTGTGAATCTCGTTGTAGACCGGTACGTCGAACATGAGCAGTGGCTGCTGCTGGAAGTGCTCAGCCAGGCCGGCGATACGCTTGTTGAAGCCCATCGGGCGCACGTCATACCACAGCCAGCCCTTAGGCATCTCCTGGTTGAGGATCTTGCTGATGGCCTGGTAGTGGGGAGCACGCGCTTCGCGCTTGGCCTCGCTCAGACCCAGAGCGAACAAGTCGTCAACCTTCTGGTTGCAGTAGCCGACGGCCAGGCGCGCGCCGCAGGTCACAACCAGCGAACCCAGCGAAGGATCGAGACCCTGGCCGTTGGCCGCATAGGCTGCCTCAAGCGAGTTATCGGTGATGGCCTGCTGGAAAGCGCCGCCGTCCACCAGGCGCGGCACAATATTGACGCCAACCGCCGCCAGATAGCCCTGGATGGCGAGGACGATGTCCTTGCTGACCTGGTCGTTGTAGTAGTAGAGGAAGTCAATCTTGCGGTTAGGGTCCCAGCCAGCCGCCGTCAGGAGTTCCTTGGCCTTGGCCGGGTTGTAGGCATAGGGGTCCAGGTCGGTAGGCCGCGCCCACTCAGCCGGGAACATCGTGTTGGCGATCTTGCCCTTGCCCATGCGGATGGTATCCATGATCGTCTGGCGGTCGATGGCGTACATGAACGCCTGGCGGATGCGCGGATCCTTGTATTGGTCCTTGTTCAGATTGAACAGGATGAAGGTCGGCAGGCCCGCGTCCATGTTACCCAGCACCGTCAGGTGGTTCATCTTCTCGAAGCGCGCGACCTGGTCGAGAGGAATACCACCGCCCTCGTAGGGGGTAGCGTCCAGTTCGCCAGCCTCCAGGGCGTTGAGGATCGCGTTGGTATCGGCGTAGATCTGGAAGACGATCTTGTCCAGCTTGGGCTTGCCGAGGAAGTAATTCGGGTTCGCCTCGCCCTCGATATACTGATCATCGACGAACTTGGTCATCTTGAAGGGGCCGGTCCCAATCATGTTCTTCCAATAGGGGTGGCCCTTGAGCTCGGCCGCAGGGACACTACCCAGGATGTGATTGGGCAGGATGCTGATGGAGATCTGCTGCAAGTCAACCCACAGCGGGGCCTTGGCCTTCAACTCCACGCGCACCGTGTTGTCATCGATCTTCTTCACGCCCGCCAGGCTGGTGGCCTTGCCCGCCTGGAACTCGTCGTAGCCGACGACATCCTTCAACTTGGACGAATACAGGGAGGCCACGGCCGGGTTGGCGTAGGCGTTGAAGCTAAACACCACATCATCGGCCGTGAAGGGCTTGCCGTCTTGCCACGTGACACCCTTGCGCAGGTTGAAGGTGAACGCCTTGCCGTCATCGTCCATCTTCCAGCTCTCAGCCAGCAGCGGCTGGACACCGTCGGCGGGTTTCGGCGTGCCGACCACCACCCACGTGCCGT
>CAZJJF010000138.1:3347-8943 GCA_964546245.1 uncultured Anaerolineales bacterium | reverse complement strand
ATTCGTGTTCATGGTCACCAGCCGCGGCTGCACGGCAGGCTGCAAGTATTGCATCAAGCATGTCACGTACCAGTGGTCGGTGCGCCTGCACTCACCGGAGCGCATCGTTCAGGAGATGTGGCTGCTCCACGACCTGGGCATCCACAACATCCACATGAACGCCGACCTCTTCACCATCAACCGCGAGCAGGTGGTCCAACTGTGCCAGTTGATCATCAAGGAGGGGTTGAAGGTGAAGTGGACCTGCAACAGCCGCGTCGACTACGTGGACGAAGAGATGCTCAAGCTCATGGGCCGCGCGGGCTGCTGGATGATTTCGTGGGGCATCGAGAGTGGTAACGAGGCTATCCTCAAGCGCGCCGCCAAGGGCGCCGACCCCAAGAAGGCACGGCAGGCCCTGACCTGGGCACGACAGGCCGGCATCAAGAACTGGGGCTACTTCATCATCGGCCTACCCGGCGAGACCGTCGAAACCATCCGTCAGACCATCGACTTCTCCAAGTCGCTGCCGCTGGAGTTGGCGCTGTTCCACATCGCCGCCCCCTACCCTGGCACGCCCTTCTTCTTCGAGGTCATCGAGAATGGCTGGTTCAAGCCGGGCACCAAATGGGAGGAAGTCGATATGGACAAGGGGACTGTCCTCCAGTACGACAACCTCTCCGCCGAAGACCTGATGTACTGGCAGAAACAGGCCTTCAAGGAATGGGCATTGCGGCCCGGCCCAGCCAAGACCTATGCCAGGATGCTGCTGACAGATAGCGCCACCTTCAAGCGCGCCGTTCGTGTCGGCATGGAGCACCTCCAGTGGGCGCTTCGGTAAGGCGCGCGAGAACTCTATTGAACAGACCGGGGGGGATGTTCTTGCATGACGGATTATACGCCGGAGGCGCGCGAGAAATCTCTCGCGTGGCCGTCGCTACTGCTGCCGCCGTCCCTCGTCCGCGAGGTTGTCTGCTTCGTCGGTGCGTTTGTTGGCGCTCTTCTCCTCTACTTGCCATTCCTGTCGATTCAGTTCGATATCAATGGCATCATCGAGGCGCAAGCCGTGGAGCGCGGTGGGACGTACCTGTTCTCGCCTAATCGACTGTTGTATCGAGCGATAGGGGCGCTGGGGTATGAGCTGACGCTACAAAGCTCCGGCCGCTCGTTGCCGCTCCTGCAATTCATCAGCGCGTTCCTGTCGACGGTAGCCATTGCGGTGTTCTGCGTTGTGACCTATCGGCTCACGAAGCGCATGACCCTGTCGTTCTGGGCAACAGCCCTGCTGGCGACGTCGTGGTCGTTCTGGGCCTACAGCACTGACGCTTACTACATCACCCCGGCCGCGCTGGCTATCTTCTGCGCATTGGCCCTTCTCATCCCGGCGACAACCAGCCTGCGAGCGGCCATTGGCGCGGGTGTATTTGTGTGTCTGGGCATCCTGCTGTGGCAAGCCAACATCTTCGCTATCCCCTTGTGTCTCGGCCTGTTGCTCTTCTATGCGCCACGCCGCGCCGGGCGACGGCGACGGACCAACGCCCTGGCTTTCCTGGCAGTCGCCGGCGGGCTCACGGCGGCTAGCTATCTCGCGGCAGCTGCCACTGTCCACGGCCTTGACAATGGAGAGGCGCTCCTCGGTTGGCTGCTCTCCCACGGCAGCGATCGCTTTGGTCGGCCCCCTATCTGGGGCGTCTGGTCCCTTGACCGCGTCCCAGCCACGTTCGTGGCAGCCATCTCTAGCTGGATCCCCATTTGGGATGGCCTGGGCCTGAGGAAGCTCGCCCAGGGTCAGTTTCAGCTTCACAAGGTCATCCCCCAGCTCTCCCTCGTCGCTTTGGGCATGCTTGGCGCTCTCCTGAGCCTGGAGCTCACCCGCTGGAAATCAGCGCGACCCGAATCGCGACGCCTGGGGTGGCTACTGCTGGCTGGCTATCTCGCCTACATACCTTTCGTTGTGTGGTGGGATCCCGCCCCCAAGTGGTTTGTCATTCCCAACGCCTTCCTGATATTGATGGCCGCCCTCATGCTGTCCAGGCGCTTCCATCGCAGGAATCCAGGTCTGGTGTTCTTGTATGCCAGCCTGGTCGCGATTATCGCCGCGGCCAATCTCAGCACCTCCGTGTATCCACGCCACACCATGCCCGGCCCCGAGATACCTGTCGCGGAGTGCTTTGTGCAGGCCACCACAGCGCAGGATGTGCTAGTCCCCCTCGACTGGGCCTGGACCGAGTATGCCACGTATCTGTTCGGCTATAGCGGCACGGTTCTCGGACTCCCGCCCGATCTGTCGGCGATAGGCCCAATCCGCGCCGCGATAGAGAGCGCCGAGAGGTTGGGCGGCAGTGTCTACGTTGTGGACAAGCGCGATGCCCCCCTCGACGCCAAGCAGCGCATTCGTGACACCGGCTACGCGCTGGATGCCGTCTTGGAGTTTGAGCACCAGCCGGCGTTCGTGTGTGGCGACCTACACTTTGCACGATTGCAGGTAGTCCCCTAACCTCGCTTGCTCCCACCCCTGAATATATCCTAGCGCCACCTCCTAGCGCGCCGTTCGTGTCGGCCTGGAGCGCCTCCAGTGGGCGCTTTGGTAAGGTACGAGCGGGGAGAGCGGGACAGATGCGCGTGAACCCATTCGTCCCCCCCGGTGGGTTCACATCCCCCTGGACGTCTGTCCCGCGCCTCTCCGCGTACCCCTCGCCTTACCCAAAGTTGCTGCTGGTTCCCGGTCGGTTGCAGGTTACTGGATTGATTAGCTCGCAAGCACCGTTGGCCCCGAACCCAGACCACGGAGTTACACAGCATGGATCTCTCTATCATCGTCCCGTGCTACAACGAAGCCGAGAACACCGACAAGCTGCGACGCGAACTATTGCCCGTCCTGGCGGGCCTGGCGGGCAGGGACAAGGTCGAACTGTTGCTGGTAGATGATGGCAGCACGGATCGTACCCTGGACGCCCTGGAAGCCCTTCTCAACACGCCGGAGCTGGGGGGCGTGGAGGCGCGAATACTGCGCCATACCACGAACCGTGGTCTGGGCGCCGCGCTACGGACCGGCTTCGCCGCAGCGCGCGGCAGTGTGATCGTCACCACCGACAGCGACGGGACATATCGCTTTACCGAGATACCCACCCTGCTGCACTACATCGACGGCGGGGCGGACATCGTCACAGCCTCGCCCTACCACCCGCAAGGCGGCGTGGAGGGCGTCCCGGCCTATCGCCTCGTCCTGAGTCGTGGCTCGTCGCTCCTGTATCGCCTCACCGTCAATCCGCGGATCCACACCTACACCGCTCTCTTCCGCGCCTATCGCCGCCGCGTCATCGACACCATCCCCTTCGAGTCGGATGGCTTCCTGGCCGGCACTGAGCTACTCGTCAAGGCTTCGCTGGCCGGCTACCGGGTCGTGGAGTGTCCTGCCGTGCTCCACGTGCGGCAATATGGCGCGTCGAAGGCAAAGATCGCGCGTACCATTCGCGCCCATCTCGGCTTCCAGAGCCGAATCGTGTTGGGTCGCCTGGATGTGCCCTCAGTCGCCGACGTTCGGCCGTCGCTTGGAGGTAAGAAATGGGCGTAGTTGGCAACGCGCTGGCGCGCGGGAGGTCTCGTATGTCGATTGCAATCGCGTATATCTTGGTCGCCGTCGTGGCGAGCGCGGTCGGTCAGATTCTGCTCAAGAAGGGTATGGTGAGCCTGGGCGCGGTCACGCTATCCGTGGGCGACTTGCCCACTACCGTGTGGCGCATTGGCACCAATCCCTACGTCTTCATCGGGCTACTGATATACGTGACCGGCACCTTGTTCTGGCTCTCTGCCCTATCCCGCGTAGACCTCAGTTATGCTTACCCGTTCGCCAGCCTTAGCTATATCGTCATGCTGGCAGCAGGCTGGCAGATCTTCAATGAGGACATCAGCCCGCTACGCCTCATCGGGACGTTCGTGGTGGGTCTGGGCGTGCTACTCATCGCCAGAAGCTGAGTTGTAGTTGAGGGAGATGAGGGAAAGATGAAGATAGTATCCATCGTCGGGGCACGGCCCGAGTTCATTCAGGCCGCGCCGGTGAGTCTGGCTCTGCGCCGCGAGCACCACGAGATTCTGGTTCACACCGGCCAGCATTACGACTACCTGATGTCGCAGACCTTCTTCGATGAGTTGGGCATTCCCGCGCCTGATTATAACCTCGAAGTGGGGTCCGGCTCCCACGCCGCTCAAACGGCGCAGATGATGACGCGGCTGGAAACCGTCATGCGCGACGAGCATCCCGACCTGGTCATCGTGCGCGGTGACACCAACTCGACCCTGGCCGGCGCGCTGGTCGCCGCCAAGCTCGGCATCCCCACCGCCCATATTGAGGCGGGCGAGCGCAGTTTCGACCGCTCGATGCCCGAAGAGATCAACCGCCTCATCACCGATTCCGTGTCCGGCCTACTCTTCTGCGCCAGCCAGACCGCAGCGTGGCGGCTCGTAGCGGGCGGCGCGACCGATGTCCACTGGGTTGGCGACGTCATGTTGGACGCCTGTCGGCGTTACCTGCCCATCGCGCGCCGCACCTCGCCCATTCTGGAGCGTCTGGGCCTGCTCGATAGCGAGTACAGCCTGGTGACGATTCACCGCGCTGCCAATACCGACTCGCCTGGCCGTCTCTCCCAGATCGTGCGCGCCCTCAACCAGTGCGGCGAGACGGTGGTCTTCCCCGTCCACCCTCGCACCCGTCACGCCCTCGACCGCCTGCCTGCTGGCTTTGGCCCCCACGTGCGCCTCATCGAGCCGATCGGCTACCTGGACATGATGATGCTAGAGGCCCATGCGCGACTCATCGCCACCGACTCGGGCGGCGTGCAGCGTGAGGCCTACTTCCTCAGCACGCCCTGCCTGACGCTCCGGGATGAAACCGAGTGGACCGAGACCGTCACGACAGGCTGGAACCGGCTGGTCGGTGTCGACCCCGAAGCTATTCTGGGCGCGTGGCGCTCCTTTGTCCCACCGGCCGAGCATCCAGCCATCTTCGGCGACGGTACGGCCGGGGCGCGCATCGCCGCTGTTCTCAGCGCGTGGACGCCGTCCCATCGCGTCGCTGCCAGCGTGGTCGAGGCCAACGGTCACAGCACGCTGGCCCCCTTGCGAGGCGACGCATGGAAGTAGCCATCATTGGCGGCGGCATCATGGGCGTGACGCTGGGCTACAGCCTGGCCCAGCGCGGCGTCAGCGTTGACATTTTCGAGGCGTCGCCCGTCGCGGGCGGCCTGGCCGGCCCGATGACTCTGCCCGACGGTACGGCCATCGATCGCTTCTATCACGCCATCCTGTCCAGTGATAGCCACCTGGCCCGGCTGTGCGCGGAGCTTGGCATTGCCGACCAGTTGCGTTTCCGCGAGACGCGCATGGGCTTCTACCGCCAGGGCGCGATCTACTCGATGAACAACGTCGCCGAGTTCCTGCGCTTCCCACTCCTCAACCCGCTGGACCGCATGCGCCTCGGCTTCACGGTCCTGGCGGCCCAACTCGTCCGTGACTGGCGCCAGTTGGAAGGCGTCAGCGTCGAAGACTGGCTGGTGCGCCTCAGCGGCCGCCGCGCCTTCGACACGGTATGGCGACCCATGCTCATGGCGAAGTTTGACGG
>CAZJJF010000138.1:0-3337 GCA_964546245.1 uncultured Anaerolineales bacterium | reverse complement strand
GGACACGCCGGCCACCTACATCTGGTCACGGCTGGTGCGGATGAAGTCCACCCGCGAAGGCGCTAACCAGAAGGAGATGGCCGGCCATCTCATCGGCGGCTATATCACCCTCATCAATGCCCTGGTCGAGCGCATCCAGGCGGCGGGCGGGCGGCTGCATCTCAGCACGCCGGCGCGCGAGGTGGTCATCGAGGGCGGGCGGGCCGTGGGCGTGCGCCTGGCCGACGGCGTGCGTCGCTTCGACGCCGTGGCCGTCACCATGCAGGCCCCCATCTTTCAGCGCCTCATCCCCGCCGCCCCTGAGGATTATCGCGCCTTCCTGGGTCAGACCGAGTACCTGGGCATCGTCTGCCCCGTCGTCGTCCTCGACCGGCCTTTGACCGGCTACTGGACCCTCAACATCACCGACGAGAGTGTACCCTTCACCGGCGTCATCGAGACGACCGCCTACATCGATCCCCAGTACGTCGGCGGCCATCATCTGGTCTACCTGCCCAAGTACACCGCTCCCGGCAGTCCGTGGCAGCAAAAGACCGACGCCGAGATTCAGGAGTTGTGGCTGGCGAGCCTGGAGCGCATGTTCCCCCGCTTCTCCCGCGACCAGGTCCGCTATTTCCTGGTCCATCGCGAGCGCTACGTCGAGCCGTTGCACCGTCTCAACGGCACAGATGCCATCCCCGGCGTCCAGACGCCGATTGCCGGCCTGACTCTGTGCACCACCGCCCAGATTTACCCTGCCCTTACCAACGGCGAGTCGGTTACCCGTCACGCTGAGAGCGCCGCCGAGCTGATGCTGGGCAGCCTCGCCCTCCGCCGATCAGTGGCTGATGGCGTCGCTATACCCACACCGGTCGCCCCCCTGGACAATGTCGCGGCCACGCGGTAATCGCCTATCCCATTGGACCCCACCGCCATGCATCCTTCTATCCTGACTCGAGTCCTTCGGCTCGCAGCTAGCGCGGGCCTGGCCGTCTTCTTGTTGTCGCGGGGCGGCCCGCAAGTGGCGGCGGCCCCGGCCATGAGCGACAATCCGCCCAACCCCGTCGTGGCGGAGAATTGTCGCCCTGGCACGGCCGATTGGGCGGTGACACGACCCCTGGGCGACATCGAGGGCTTCGCCTCACCCACAAGCATCGCGCCCGGCGAAAGCCTTCAGTTCCGTGTCAACACCGACGCGCCGACGTTCAACCTGGACATCTATCGCACGGGCTACTACGGGGGCGCGGGCGCGCGCCTGATCGACAGCATCACCAATCTCCCCGGCCAGGCACAGCCCGATTGCCGCACCGACCCAAGCGTGGGCCTTACGAGTTGCGCCAACTGGTCAATCTCCCATACCCTGACCGTGCCCGACGACTGGGTGAGCGGCGTCTACGTCGCCAGGTTCACCCGGCCCGATACCGGCGGCCAGGCGCAGGCGATGTTCGTGGTGCGCGACGACTCACGCCAGGCGCCCATCTTCTACCCGTTGGCGCTCACGACTTACCAGGCCTACAACTGGTTTGGCGGCAAGTCGCTCTACAGCGTCTCGAGTGGGGCCTGCCGCACCGTCGCGGAAGCGCCACGCGCCGTCAAGGTATCCCTCGATCGGCCGCTGGCTTTGTCTGTGCCCTACTTCAACACCTATCAGTGGGCCGACTTCCCGATGGTCTACTGGCTGGAGAGTCAGGGCTACGACGTTAGCTACGGGACGAGCCTGGATGTTCATCAGGCCGGCAAGGCCGGCGTGCCCAATACCCTCTTGCAGCATCAGATCATCCTTGTCGCAGGCCATGACGAGTACTGGTCCAGCGAGATGCGCGATGCGGTGATGGCAGCACGCGACGCGGGAGTGAATCTCGCCTTCCTATCCTCGAACGTCAGCTACTGGCGCATCCGGCTAGAACCGGACCCCTGGACCGGCGAGGCAGACCGCGTCATAGTGAGCTACAAGACGACCGAGAGCGGCGGCCCCGATCCCAGCGGTGTGCCAACCGGGACGTGGCGCGACCCGGAGGGTTCGAACGATCCGGAGAACGAACTCGTCGGCATCCAGTATGTGGGCGACAATGACATTCGCTTCTTTCCGCTCCGCGTGACGGCTGAACATGCCGCCGACCGCCTGTACCGCTACACCGACTTACAGGCCATGCCCCCCGGCACGTATGCTGACATCGGTCGGCACATCATCGGTTGGGAGTGGGACGCGGTCACCGATAACGGGCGCACCCCCGACGGTATCACTGTGCTGGCCGAGACTCCGGTCTTTGGCAGTTTGCTGACCGATCACGGCGGCGCCTACGAATTGGGCACAACCGCCAGTCACGTCACGCGCTATGTGGCCCCCAGCGGCGCGATAGTATTCGCGGCCGGCACGAACCTGTGGCCGTGGGGACTGGCGCTAGTCGAGCCGGATAGCCGCCTGCAACAGATGACGGTCAATCTCCTGGCTGATATGGGGGTCCAGCCGACGACGCCGGCGCGCCATATTCAGCTCGATGAGGCGCCGGCCGGGAATGACGAGGCCAGCCTGGGCGAGAATACCTCGGCGGCGGGGCCAGACGACAACTTTGGTAACGCGATTCGGGATGCCCTGGCTTCCATGGACCTGGATGTGACACCCCGGGACGAAGAGGTCAGTTCCTCGACGGTCGCTCGCCCCGTGCCTACCCAGGGTGGGCCGACGCTATCGCCAGGCCGCATCTCTATCGCCGGCGACGCAGCGACCATAGAGTGGGAAACGGATGTTCCCAGCAGCGGTCAGGCCTGGATCTGGCGAGAGAAGGGACGGGTCGACTGGAGCCTCGCGAATCTCGCCTTTGGACAGCTACCGAGCCTGGGGGATGGCGCTCACGAAACGCCCTCGCTCTCCCATTCGATCTCGATCGATGGGCTGGATGCAAGCTCCACCTACTACTATCAGATCGCCGCGACCGATGCCGACGGTCGTACCACGATCGCGCCACCCACGGCGCTTCGCACACCCAGGGGGTCCGTCAAGGCCGAAGCTCAACGACTCCTGCGACCGGCCTATCAGCGCGTCCGCTGCGAAATCCAGACCAGTGGACCGGCGCCAATCGGCATGTTCGTGATGGCGGCCATGCTCTGCCTGGGCGTGGCTTCCTACGTGGCGTACCAGAGATGGGCGAGGTGAGGTCACCATGACAGACTGGACCGTGAGCGTTCCCCAGCGCGCGCGCGCGTCGCTACCGGCGCGCTACAGGCAGCTGACATGGGGCGAGCGGCTGGCCCTGCTGGCTCTCCTGATATTGCTGCCCATCGTTGCGCTCTACAACCTGCCCTACGGGCCGCGGACCTGGCACGATGAGGGCGCAGCCCTGAACGTCGCCAAGACCCT
>CAZJJF010000137.1:0-8960 GCA_964546245.1 uncultured Anaerolineales bacterium | reverse complement strand
CTGGGACTGGGACCGCGTGGCCCACGGCCGCGTCGATATGCGCACCATGATGCGGCTGTCGCTCAACGTCGGCGCGGTACATCTGGTGCAGATGCTTGGCCCCGAGCGGTTCTATAAGCATCTGCGCGACTTCGGCTTCGGTACGCCCACGGGCATCGACCTTACGGGCGAGGTCGGCGGCCTCATTCGCGACAACAAATCCCAGGGCTGGGGAGACCTGGACCTGGCGACCAATTCCTTCGGCCAGGGCATGGCCTCCACGCCGATACAGGTGGTCAACATGATGGCGGCCATCGCCAACGGCGGCAAGCTCATGCAGCCCTACGTCGTGCAACAGATTCGGCAGGGCGGCACAGTCATCAAGGACACGCGGCCAATCACCATGCGCCAGGTGGTATCGCCCCGCAATATTCCCGCCATGCGCGAGGCCCTGGTGGGCGTCGTGGAGCACGCCGTGCGCGCCAGTGTCCCCGGCTATACCATCGGTGGAAAGACCGGCTCGTCCCAGATTCCGACCGACAAGGGCTATGACGATGAGCTGACCATCGCCTCCTTCGCGGGCTTCGGCCCTGCGGCTGACCCACAGGTCGTCATCCTCGTCAAGGTCGATAAGCCGGTCCATCGCCAGCTTGGCTCCGAGGTCGCCGCGCCTTTCTTCGGTGTCCTGGCGCGGCAGATTTTCGACTATCTCAACATTCCGCCCGACAACGTGCGGCTGGCGGCAGAGAATCGCAAGCCCAAACCCGGAGAAAACGCGCCATGATGCTGGCCGACGTGATCGAAGGCATCACCGGCGTCCGCCCCTCCCGGCCGTCTCTGGCGACCGCTCGTGTGAGTGGGGTCGTGGTGGACTCGCGGCAAGTCACGCCGGGCGGCGTCTTCTTCGCCGAGCATAGTGGGGCGCGCGACGGCCATCAATTCGTGCCCGATGCCCTGGCGCGCGGGGCGGTGGCTGTAGTGGTCGAGCCTGGCGGCCTGGACTACGTCAAGGGCCTGACGCGCATCGAGACCACCAGCATCGATGCCGTGGCAGGCGCGGTGCGACTGGTAGCGCCGCTAGCGGCGGCGAGCACGCCCGTCGCCATCGTCGTCGACGACAGCCTGGCCGCCCTACAGCAGCTTGCCGCCTTCTGGCGAGCGCGCATGCCCGTGCGGGTCATTGGCATCACCGGCAGCGTGGGCAAGACGACGACGAAAGAGCTGATGGCGGCCGTTCTCTCACAGCGCTATCGCACCCTCAAGAGCGAGGCGAGCTACAACAACGAGATCGGTCTGCCGCTGACCCTGCTGCGCCTGACGCCGGAGCACGAGCGCGCGGTACTGGAAATGGGCATGTACGCCATCGGCGAGATTCGCCAGATGTGCGAGTGGGCCAGGCCCGAAGTGGGCGTGGAAACGATCGTCGGCCCCGTCCACCTGGAACGACTCGGCAGTATCGAGAACATCGCCATCGCCAAGGCCGAACTGGTCGAGGCGCTACCGCCCGAAGGTACGGCGATCCTGAATGCTGACGATCCGCGTGTCCTGGCAATGCGCGACAAGACCCGCGCCCGAGTCTTCACCTACGGCCTGACCCCTACCGCCAATCTGTGGGCCGACCGGGTGGACAGCCGGGGGCTGGAAGGCGTCACCTTCACGGTGCACTACCAGGGCGACAGCCTGCGCGTCGACGCGCCTCTGATTGGCCGTCACAGCGTGCATACCGCTCTGCGGGCCATCGCCGTCGGGATAGTCGAGGGCCTGACCTGGGAAGAGATCATCGCCGGCCTGCAATCCCAGCCGGCCCAGGTGCGCCTGGTGGTGGCCCAGGCCCTCAACGGCGCGACGCTCCTGGACGACACCTATAACAGCAGCCCCGACTCGAGCCTGGCCGCGCTGAACCTCCTCAAGGAGATGCCCGGCCGCCGTATCGCCGTCCTGGGCGACATGCTGGAACTAGGGGCCTACGAGGCGCAGGGGCATCGGGTGGTCGGCTGCCGCGCCGCCGAGGTCGTTAACCGCCTCATCGCCGTCGGCGAGCTGGCGCAGGGCATCGCCCACGGCGCTCGCGAGTGCGGCATGTCTGAGGCGAACATCGAGTGGTATCCCAACAAAGATGCCGCTCTGGTTGCCCTGCGCGACGAGGTGGGGCCTGGTGACTTCGTCCTCATCAAAGGCTCGCGCGGCATGCGCATGGAGACGATGGTCGCGGAGCTGACTGGTCAGGGCATGAATGGCAGTGACATGCCAGGAGGGGCGGCCTGATGCCGACCATCCTGCTGCCCGTCATGCCTTACTCCCTGACGCTGGGGGCGTTAGCGTTTCTGGGCGCGGTCATCTGGGGCCGTCCGCTTATCAGCCTGCTGCGGGCGAAGGCCATCGGCGCGCAGATTCGCATCGAGCTACCCGAGTCGTACCAGATCAAGGTCGGCACACCGACCATGGGCGGCCTGCTGTTTATCGTGCCTGTCGCTCTCATCACCGTTGGCCTGAACATCGGCAACCTGCTTGGCTTCAACCTCATCGGGCAGTCGATCCTGGTTCCCCTGGCAGCCCTGGTGGGCTATGGCATCCTGGGCGCGATTGACGACTACATGGGCGTGCGGGGACGCCGCGAGCAGTTCGGGATGCTGGGGCGGCACAAGATTCTGGTCCAGACCTTCCTGGCGCTGGCGATCACGCTGGTGCTGTACTTCGGACTGGGCAAGAACTCCATCGCCATCCCCACCATCCCGCAGCCCATCTACATCGGTCTGTGGTACATCCCGCTCGCTATCTTCCTGATTGTGGGCTTCTCCAACGCCGTAAACCTGACCGACGGCATGGATGCCCTGGCGGGCACGACAGCGGCCACGTCCTTTGTCGCCTATGGCATTATCGCCTTTCTGCAGGGCCAGAACTATCTGGTGGCCTTCTCCTTCACCGTCGTCGGGGCAGTGCTGGCCTTCCTGTGGTACAACGCGTATCCAGCCGAGCTGTTCATGGGCGACGCTGGCGCGCTGGCTCTGGGCGCAACGCTGGCGGTGGTGGCCCTGATGACGGGCCAGTATCTCATCCTGCCTGTCATCGGCTTCATCTTCGTGGCCGAAACCCTGTCGGTGATGATTCAGGTATCGTACTTCAAGGCGACCAAAGGCAAGCGGGTGTTCAAGATGTCGCCGTTGCACAATCACTTCAAGCTCTTGGGTTGGTCGGAGACTCAGGTCACGCAGCGGTTCTGGCTCATCGGCGTGTTGGCAGCGATGCTCGGCATCGCCCTGGCTCTGCTGTAGGATGCCTTCCGTGACCAGCGCCCCTACCGACCTCCGGGGGCAGCAGGCCGCCGTTGTCGGCGCGGGCATCGAGGGCATGTCCCTGGCCCGCTGGTTCACACGGCAGGGCGCGCAGGTGACGGTGCATCTGGCCCGGCCCTACGACGAGATTCGCGCCAATGGCGCGCTGGCGACGCAGGCTGCCGAGATGCAACGGCTGGGGGCGAGGCTGGCGGCGGGGGATGACTACCTGAGCGGCGTGACCGAGGCCGACATCATCGGCGTCGTGCAGAGCGCGACCACCTACAAGTACCCGAAGAACGTGGCCGCGCTGGATGCGGCCAGGGCGCGAGGCATACCGATTGTGACGAACCTGATGTTGTTCTTCGCCCTGTGTCCCTGCCCCATCGTGGGCATCACGGGCACCAACGGCAAGACCACCACCACCGAGATGACCGACGCGATTCTGCGGGCGGGAGGTTTGCCGCTACACACCGGCGGCAACATCGGCGCGTCGCCCCTGGACGAGGTGGACAGCCTGACGGCCGACGACCTGGTGCTGCTGGAACTGAGCAACTATCAACTGGCCTTCCTCGACCGCAGCCCCCACGTGGCAGCGGTAACGAACCTGGCCCCCGACCACCTGGTAGACTACGGCGGTTCCTTCGACGAGTATATTGCCGCCAAGCGTCACATTCTCGACTACCAGACGGAGGACGACTGGGCGGTGCTGAACTGGGACGACCCCATCCTCCGCCAGTGGGGCGCGGCGGCGACGGCGCAACCCTTCGCCTTCAATCTGGCGCATCGCATGGAGCCGGGCGCGTACCTGTGGCAGGGCAAGCTCGCCTATCGCCGCGCTGGTGTCGAGCATACCGTCATGCCCGCCGCCGAGTTGCCGGCGCCCGGCCTGCACAACGTCGCCAACGCCCTATGCGCCATCGCCATCGGCGCGCTGCATGACGTGCCCGCCGAGCGCATGGCCGACGCCCTACGGGACTACCAGACCGGCGCCCACCGCCTGGAACAGGTAGGAACAGCGCGGGGCGTGGCGTGGATCAACGACTCCAAATCGACCACCCCTGCCAGCACCGTGGCTGCCATCCGCGCCTTCCCCGACCGCCGCATCATCCTGCTGGCGGGGGGCATGGATAAGGGGCTGCCCATCGACGAGTTGCTTCACACCATGCGCGAGCGAGTCGCCACGCTGGTCGCCTTCGGCGCGTGGGGGCCGAGCCTGGCCGAAGCCGCTCAGGCGGCGGGGATACAGGTGGTGGCGGCGGCAGGTGTGGCTGATGCGGTCGAGACGGCGGCACGGTTGGCGCGGCCCGGCGATGTGGCGCTGTTCTCACCGGGCGGTACGAGCTTCGACGCCTATCCGAGCTATGCGCGGCGCGGCGAGCACTTCTCACAACTGGTACGCGAGCTAGACCCTGGGAGCGCGGCGTGAAGGTTTATCGATCCTCGGTGAGCATGCCCCAGACGGCAGCAGCGCCCAGCGCGCCCAGCGCGCCCCCCAGCGCCACGATCGGCCACCCCGACTGGCTGCTGGCCGTGGCGGTGGCGGCGCTGACGCTGTTTGGTCTCATCATGATCTACAGCACCACCTACCCCTGGGTGGACGATGACCCGACGCGCTTCCTGGAACGCCAGGGGATGTATGCCGTCGCCGGGGTCGCGCTGATGCTGGTGATGATGCGGGTGCGCTACCAGTGGTGGCGGCGCTGGTCGGTGCCACTGATGCTGGGCACGCTGGCCCTGCTGTTCTTTGTGCTGGTGGTTGGCAAGGCGGGCTTCGGCGCGACGCGCTGGTTCCTCAACGGCTCCATCCAGCCGAGCGAGATCGCCAAGTTGACGGTCATCATCTACGTCGCCGACTGGCTGGCGTCCAAGGGCCAGCAGATTCGCAAGATCAGCCTGGGCCTGCTGCCCTTTTCCATCTTCATCGGTCTCGTGACGGGCCTGATTCTCTTGCAACCCAACTTTAGCACGGCCTGCCTCATCGCAGCCACAGCCTTCGTCATGTTCTTCATCGCCGGCGCTGACATCCTCCAGATGATCATCGCGGGGCTGGTCGGATCGCTGGCAGCGGTGCTGCTTATCCTGCAAGCGCCCTACCGCCTGCGCCGCGTGACCATCTTCATGGATCCGTTGGCGGACCCGGAGGGCCTGGGCTATCACGTCACTCGCGCCCTGGCGACTCTCAACGCGGGCGGCGTCTTCGGCGTCGGGCTGGGCAACACGCCCCACAAGTTCCTCAACTTGCTGCCCGCGCCCCACACCGACTCCATCTTCGCCCTGATTGGCGAGGAGTTTGGCTACGTCGGCGCGCTGCTGGTGGTGAGCCTGTACATCTTCATCGGCTATCGTGGCTACCGCATCGCGCGCAACGCGCCGGACCGTTTCGCCCAGTTCCTGGCTGGCGGCATCACCATCTTGATGATGCTCCAGGCCATGATCAACATCGCGGTGATTACGTCCAGTCTACCGTTCACGGGCGTTCCATTGCCCTTCATCAGCTTTGGCGGCTCGTCGCTGGTGATGTCCCTGGTATCGGTGGGGCTGCTACTCAACATCTCGCGCTACCAGCGCGTGGAGGCAACGTCGAATGCGAGTGCTCTTGACGGGCGGCGGTACGGGGGGGCACGTGTATCCGGCCCTATCCGTGCTGCAGGCGCTTCGCGCGATGACCGCTAGCGCCGCCACGCCCCTCGACCTGTTGTGGGTCGGGTCAGAGGGCGGCATGGAGGCGGGCCTGGTCGCGCGGGCCGGCGTGCCCTTTGTGGCCGTGCCGGCCGGCGGCGTGCGGGGCATGGACCCGGTGACCCTGGCCCGCAATATGGGCAAGCTCAGCCAGGGTTACTTCCAGGCGCGGGGTATCGTCCGCCAGTTCCGCCCTGACGTGGTTTTCGCCACCGGGGGCTACGTGGGCGTGCCGGTCGTCCTGGCCGGCCGCGAGGTCGGCGCACCAAGCCTGGTGTATCTGCCCGACATCGAGCCGGGCATGGCGGTCAAGGCGCTGGCGCGCCTGGTGGATCGCATCTGCGTCACGTCCGGAACCTCACGCCCCTACCTGCCCGCGAGCAAGGTCGTCGAGACCGGCTACCCGGTACGCGAGGAGTTGAACCGGCCGATCGACAAGGCCACCGCGCGGCAGACGCTGGGCCTCGCTCCCGATGCGCCGACCTTGCTCATCTTCGGCGGCAGTCGCGGCGCGCGGCGCATCAACCAGGCGGCGCTGGCCGCCGCCGAGCGGCTGGCCGCGCTGGCCCAGGTCATCCACGTCACAGGCGACCTGGACGCGGCTGAGGCGCGCGCCGCCGTGGCTGCCCTACCCGCGGCGGTACAGGCCCGCTATCACGTCTATGCCTACCTGCATGGCGAGATGGTCGACGCGCTGCGGGCGGCCGATCTGGTGGTCTCACGGGCGGGCGCGGCCATCCTCGGCGAATATCCGGCCGTGGGATTGCCGGCCCTGCTCGTCCCGCTGCCTATCTCAGGCGGTCATCAGTGGCCCAATGCTGAGTTCCTGGTAGCAGCGGGCGCGGCAACCACCATCCCCGATGCGGAGCTGGACGGCGAGCGACTGACGCGCGAGGTGGCGGCCAGCCTCGGCGACCTCAATGGGCTGGCGGCGCGAGCGGCGGCCATGGCAAGCCTGGCGCGGCCTGACGCGGCGCGGCGCATCAGCGCAGAGTTGCTGAGCCTGGCTGGCTCGCAGCAGGCGCTGGGAGGTGCAGCGTGACAGTCGTCCAGTTCACCGATTATGGGCTGGTGGCGGCGGTCGTCATCGTCGGCTTCCTCCTGGGCTGGCGGCAGGGCCTGCGCCGCGAGCTATGGATCACGGCAGCCATTATCTTCGCCTGGGTGCTGATTGCCTGGTTCGAGCCGCAGGTAGTCGCCCTGGTGAACCGCCTGTATCGCATGATGATGTTCGTCCTGACTGGCGGCATCATGGCTGAGAATCCGGGCGAGGCCTACGCGAAGGTCGCCAACATGACCCTGATCAGCAGCCCGGCCAGCCTGTGGATCTTTCGCCTGGTGCTGTTCGGCCTCATCTTGTGGTTCGGCTGGTGGTTGGGGCGGCGACGGCCCGCCGAGGTGGGGCGCTTCACCACAGTCGTGCGAAGGCCGCATGAACTGTTTCGACACATCATGGGTGGTGTGGCGGGGGCCATCAACGCCTACCTGTTGTTGTACTTCCTGATTCCCCGCTTCATGCCGGGCGTGCAGACGGTCATGGTGGTCCCGACCTTTGCGACCACGCTGCTCCAGCAGCAGTGGCTGCCCATCATGGTCGTCGTCTTGGTCGGGGTGTTTATCGTCGCAGGCTGGGCGATGGCGCGGAGCTAGGCAGCCATGGACTTTATTGAGATCGGCTTCCTGGCAGTGTGGCTGGTCTTTGGCGTGGTTGGCTGGGTGCGGGGCTTCTACAAGGAGCTAGGCGTCACCCTCATCCTGACTGGCGCGCTGATCATCTGCTTCTTTCTAGAGACCAAGATCGGGCCGGTGATACAGTCGTACACGGGTACGTTCTATCCGCAGATCGCGGTCCTGCTGTACTCAGGCGTCATCATCTTCGCGGCTCTCATCGCCTACCAGGGCCAGACCATCATCTATCCAGGCAAGGACCCGACAGGCTTCCTCGGCAGCCTCTGGAGTATCGGCATTGGACTGTTCAACGGCTATCTCATCGTGGGGACAATCTGGTACTATCTCAACAAGTACGGCTACCCGTTCGGCAACTTCGTGCCGCCGCTATCGGGCACAGCGCAATCGATCATCGCTATCCTGCCGTTTAACTTTCTGCCAACACAGTACACGATGTTTATCCTGATCGGTGGCCTTCTCTTCCTGTTGCTCCTGAGAGTCATTCGCTGAGAGGTGCTTATGATGACAGCGCGCTCCCCCCGCTCCGCTCGTCGCGGAGACTCCGAAGGCGTCGATCGCGGCGCAATACGGCCCGTCGGCCAGACATCCGCCGGGGCCGGGGCCTCGCCCACGAACCCGCTGACATTGGCGGGCCGTCAGGTTCACTTTGTTGGCATCGGCGGCGCAGCGCTGAGCGGCCTGGCGCGCATCGCCCTTGCCGAGGGCGCGCGGGTCAGTGGCTCCGATCTCCAGGAGTCAACCGTCACCAACCGTCTGCGCGCCGATGGCGTGACCGTCTACATCGGCCACGCCGCAACGAATCTGGGCGACGCCGACCTGGTCGTTGTATCCTCGGCCGTCCCTTCGACCAACCCCGAACTCGTCGAAGCGCGACGGCGCGGCCTGCTCGTGCTCAAGCGCCACGAGTTCGTGGGGCAACTGATGGCCGGCCACATCGGCGTCGGCGTCGCGGGAACCCACGGCAAGACGACGACTACCAGTCTGCTGGCCCTCATTCTGGAGGACGCGGCCCTCAGCCCGACCTTCCTCATCGGCGGCGAGCCGCGCGACCTCGGCGCAAGCGCGCGCCAGGGCAGCGGCCTGCATTTTGTCGTCGAGGCCGATGAGTACGACCGCGCCTTTCTGCACATGCCGTGCGATGTGGCCGTGGTGACCAGCATCGAGCTAGACCACCCCGACATCTACCCAACGGTCGACGACATGCTGGCCGCCTACCGCCAGTTCATCGGCCTCATCCCGCGCAGTGGGACCCTCGTCGCCAACTGGGACGATGCCCGCGTGCGCGACATGGTCAAGGGCCTGCGCGGCGCGGATAGCCCCATCATCGTCACCTACGGC
>CAZJJF010000136.1:8718-8970 GCA_964546245.1 uncultured Anaerolineales bacterium | reverse complement strand
GTGCCGTCGCCCAGCGTGGCCCGCTCCGAAACGTCGGCCGCGGGGTGAATGAAGACACCCATCGCCCTAATCTTCAACGCGATGGTTCGCGCCAGTCTCGATCACCAGGCCTGTACGCACCACCTCGCCCGTATGACCAGCGCGCAGGATAGCCGTCGCCAGCGCGAGCGACGCCAGCGCGTCGCGCGGCGGCACAGGGGGCGCGCCCCCGTCGCGGACGGCGCGGACAAACGCGTCCAGCTCGACCATCAG
>CAZJJF010000136.1:0-8708 GCA_964546245.1 uncultured Anaerolineales bacterium | reverse complement strand
CTCAACCGTGTCGCGTTGCCCTCGCTGACCCCCATGAGCACAGACAGGGTGTCCCAACCACTCGCCGTCGACTGGTTCTCGTAGAAGGTAAGCTCCTGGGTCAGATAGTTGACCTGGAACATGCCTCGCTCGCCGGTAAGCGTCAACTCGCGCACCTTTGTCGGCGTCAGCCAGTTGATGTCGAGCACGCCGAGGCTCTTTCCCTTGAAGCTCAGCAAGGCCGTTACCATGTCCTCGTGGGCGGCGTGCAGGCGCTGCGTCACCACCGCCTGCACCCATTCCACATCGTCGTTCAGCAAAAAGCGCATCACATCCAGGTCGTGAGTCGCCAGATCGACCACGACGCCCACATCGGTGATGCGGGGCGGGAAAGGTCCCAGGCGGCGTGCCGTGATCTGGAACACCTTACCAAGCGCGCCCGCGTCCAGCCGCGACTTCAAGGCCCGGACCGCCGGGTTGAAACGCTCGATGTGGCCCACCGTCAGCATCACCCCATGCTGGCCCGCCGCATCGACCAGTTCCTCGCCCTCAGCCACCGTGGCCGCGATGGGCTTCTCCACCAGCACATGGATGCCACGCTGCATGCAGGCCAGAGCAATCGTGCGGTGAGTGGAAGTCGGCGTAGCGACCGATAGCAGGTCCGGCTCCGCCTCATCGAGCATGTCGTCGTACTGGTCGTAGTACGAGATCTTGTAGCGGCGGGCCACGCTGCGCGCCACCGCCAGGTTGGGGTCGGCCACCCCTACCAGCTCCACCCCCTCTAGCTCATTGTAGACGCGGGCGTGGTTGCGCCCCATCGACCCCGCGCCTATGACAGCTACTCGCAGCGGTCGCTTCATGGTTCCCCCTCCTGTTGACAATCCCACGGCCGTCTGTCCCCTCACCGATGCGCCACCCAGTGAGCCTCTCGGATAGCAACCGACCGATGTAGACAGGATCAATCCCGTTGATCCTGCAAGTAACTAGCGCCGCGCATGGGCGTCACGGAGATCCCTGAGGCGGGATGATGTATGTGTAGTACAGCGGTAGACCCGTAGTAGGACTGATCATCTCACCCCACGCGCCATCAGCATAGCGTTGTCTCACCAGGTCCAGGTCTTTGCGCCGCTCTGGCAGCGCAATGAATATGGCGCCCCGGCCCTGGGGTAGGGCTGGCACATCGCTCGTCGTCATGCGCTCAGGCAAGTCCCGGCGGTCGCCCGGCCCGGCCAGATAAGTGACGGTTGGGAAGCCGATAAACATGCGCGGCATCCCCGCGAAATAGATCGTGGAATTGGTGTCGACGGTGCGCAGATAGTAGCCGAGATGATGACCGGCCTCAGAGTTGGAATCAACGAAGCGGCCTTGCGGGTTCGCCACTGCGAGCAGGTAGTAGGCGCTGTAAGCCGCCGCGCCGATCACCACCAGCCCGCCAACGGCCAGCGCCATCTGGCGCGACACCACGCCCGCCTTGCTCACCGCCTCCGCCAGCGTCCAGACTGCCAGCGCGATGAACAGGCTCACCACGGGGGCCGCAATCGCCAGGCGATGATAGGGCAGATCCACCGTGAAACCAGCGCCCGCGATCACCGCGCCCAGGAACCACATCACCAACAGGAAGTAGCGGCGATCCAGGATGTGGACGACGCTATAGGCCAGGCCCAGAACAGCGAGCACCGACATGAGCGGATCGAGGAGCGGCACGCCGATGTTATACAGAGCGACGCTCGGCATAGACACGAACACGAGGAAGCCCGGCAGGGCCTTATCGGCAATCACCAGCAGGGGATGGAGATTGCGGCGCGCGGCTTCCTCCGCCAGCCAACCTGTCGCAAAGATACCGATCTGATTCATGCGGGTGTTGAACTCGTTGGGATGATCTTTGAACCAGAGCAGGATAGGCGCCGAGACCATCGCCATCGCCGCCGCGTACCATGCCAGCCCTTGCCAGTTCTTGGCCAGGAAGTCGCGCGTCCGTAGGGCGATAAAGACAATCCACACCGCAACCAGGGCCAGAATGAGCCGCGACCCTGCATAGGAGTACCAGATGAGACCCGACGCCAGACCCGCCAGGATGTAGTCAAAGGTGCGCCGCGTCTCGAACGCCCGGTACAGAAGATAGAAGACGAGCGTCGCCAGGAAGGGGTCACGAATCATGTTCAGGCCCAGGCGGCTGTAGAAGATATGGTAATGCCAGCCCGTCATAAAGGCGGCCGCCAGAAAACCAACCCACGGGTTGAACATGCGCCTGCCCAGCAGGTACAGAAACAGGATGCTCAGCGTCCCCTCGACGACCGACGTCAGCCGCACGCCCAGTAGATCGGGGCCGAACAACCAGATGAACAGGGCATTCGGCACAAAGGTCATGTTGGGCTGACCATACCAGCCGCCCCAGAACAGGTTGAAGTTGTCACCGCTGAGGACTCTAACCCCCTCAATGCCAATGTTAGCCTCATCGCCATTCGCCGGGTAAGGGACATGGGCGACATCCACCACGCGCAACAGAAACGCCACCGTGAGGAGACCGCCGATGGCGATGATCTCAAGCCTGTGGGAACGAAGCGAGGCCCAGGCTGGCCGGGTGGGTCGCCAGTACAGCCCAGCCGTGGCAACCACAAACAGCAGCACAGCGCCGAGCCACAGATACAGCCCCAGCCGCGCCTCATTCGGGGTGGCGGTCTGGGGTACGACAAGACGCAGATTGAGGAACAACAGGACTGCGCTCGCTCCCAGCGCGGCGACCGCCATCCACAGGCCCAGGCGGATATGCCGGCCCGTAGCCACCCCACCGTCACCACCCCCGATCGCGGCCATCGCAGGCGCACGCTCCAGGCCGCGCAGCGAGATGAGGAACAGCCCGATGGCTACGCCGTACAGCACAACAGCGGCGAGGGAGAGGCCGCCAGAGCCGGTGAGCAGCAGCTGAGCGACAACACCAACGCCGATAGCTACGGCGAGCAATACGAGCCAGGACCTACGCGTGTTTGGAAGCATGTCTCTTGCGTCGCCCCTCCGTGCGGCGCTAGCGTGCGGGTACCGGGTCACATACCGCCGGCCTCAGCGCGGTGTCTCCTCCCTGGCCGGCACGAAGTACACGAGGAAGTCGCGGCCCGGTGTGCGAGACTGGAAAGTCGAGAGCTGGCCGGTGGGGAACGTGGATTGCAGAGCGCTCAGGCCGCTCTGGTCCGACGGGTTGACGAGGTACATCTTGGCGGCCGGATCATCGACCTGATTACGGGCCGCCTGCGGCAGATTCTCACTCAGGATGTAATTATTGCGCGCGCCTGCGCCCATCGCCAGATAGACGTTACGGGTATCGACCCAATTGGGCCAGGCTACGATGAAGGCGTGATTCACGTCGCCGACGCTCTCGGTGAACCCGCTCAGCGCGGTCGCCATCTCCGAGGCATTCCAGACCATGTTACGTTCCTGGAAGTCGTAGACCTGGAAATACTGGCGAAAATTCATGACCGTCGCGCTCAGCAGCAGCGCGGCCACGAGAACCGTCGTCAAGGCCGTCCCCCACGCGCCCAGCGCGCCGCGCAGATTGCGGGCAATGAGCACGATGGGCAGCGCCGCGATGATCATGGCGATGGGTGGCGCGCCGCCGCCACGCACGACGCTCGGATTCTCGATGGGGAAGGCCAGCGCCAGGATGGACGGCAGTAGCAGCAGCGCCAGGCTGACCAGCAAGGCCAGGGCGGTGAAGCTGCGCTGCTTGAGCGCGCCCAGGTCGAAGCGCCCCAGCGACACGGTCCCCAGAATCGCCAGCAGGGTGTAGATGAACCCCAGGGCGAACAAGGCCGCCGTGATGGGATCCAGATGATAGTCCCACATCACGTTGTTGACCCACACCACGTCGCCGCGATAGTTGAACTGAAGCGCGGCGTTCCAGCTATTCACAACGAAGCGGCTGATGGGGTTGAAGCCCCCTGCCTCGACGGTGGCGGAGCGAGTCAGGGAGCGATACCAGAACTGGTCCGGCCGCTCCAGACTGAAGCGCAGTAGCGGCAGGAAGAACAGGGCGATGGTCCCGACCATGAGAGCCACGTTCGCCCAGAACGGGCGCGTCAGGCTGGGGGGCAGCGGAGCGCCGACTGCCTCGGCTGCCTCGGTCGCCTGGCCCTCACCACGCCGGAGGTTGGTGAACAGGACGCGCAGCCCCCTCACAAAACCGCCCCGCCAGGCGACCAGGTCCCATAGCAGCCGCAGGCCGACCAGCGCCGCCACCAGGACCGGCACGATGCGCATCGAGGTGTAAGTGTGCAGGCCAATGCCCAAAAACAGCCCCGCCAGCAGCCAGTCGTTGCGGCGGTTGAGGCGCATACCCCGCAGCAGGAAGAACAACGTCGGCGTGGCGAACGCCGACGTGAACGGGAAGCGCAGCCCGACACGGCTGATCTCGACGTGCCACTTGGAGATGGCCGTCAGGAACGCCGCCAGCAGGCCTACATTTCGCCCCCCCACCTCGCGCCCCAGCAGGAAGACGAAGGGGATGGTGAGGAAGCCAATTAGCGCCGTGCCAATCTTGAGGGCCAGGTGATCGGTTGGCAGGTTGAACAGGGAGATGAGGCCGGCTGTCCAGTAGAACTGGAACAGCTCGCGCCCCGTGTTGCGTGTCAGGAAGATTGGGCGCGTGCCGTTCAAGATGTCGATGACATCGTACAGCTTCTCGGCGTGGTCGGAAGTCGGCTCGGCAGGCACGCTGGCGAGCTGGTAGAAGCGAAAAAAGGCCGCCACGGCCAGGATACCCAGCAGCGCCACCGCCGTCCAGCCGAAGGGCACGCGCCATGTGCGAATGCGCCGCCCTACCCCGGCCAGGCTTGTCGTGCCCCAATCCCACGTCGCCAGGTAGAACGCCGCCAGCGCCCCCAGCCAGAGGATCGTGTTGATAGGGGTGAAGCAGTAGGTCTTGTTCGGCGATTCAGGGGCGATGCCCGGCACGGCGCATGTGTCGCGACCGAAGAAGAAGAAGGCCAGCACGAACAGGACGCCCGACGCAATGAGCAGCCGCTGCCGCCATGTCGTGCTCAAGATGCTGGCAATACTGGGGACAATCAGCGCGCGGGGGCCATCGCGCAGGACGCGGGTGGGATTGCGCCCCAGCGCCCACACGAACAACACGGCCGCGACAACGTAGCCGACAATGCCGTCCAGCGGAACGCTGCGGTCAGTGAGGTAGCGCTGCGCCCAGATGCCGATAGCGAGGGCCAGGACCAGGAGGGCGGCCGTCACGATGGCGCGGCGGGCGGTATTCGTGGCTGCGGACTGCATCTCTCCCTCGTGCGGGGGTGGAATAGGTGGGCGGTAGCGGCTAGCCGCGTTTCACACAGCGCACGAACTGATACGCGCCGACTTCGGGCAGCGGCTCTTCGTAGTACTGGCGCAGCCAGGCATCGAACGGGGCCATCTGGGCCGGGTGAATGACCCACTTACGGAACAGCCCGCGCGTCACCAGATTCGGCACCCCCAGATAGTGACTCATGTCGAAGGCGTGGTGGGCGGACTCCGAAAAGTAGTAGAAGCGCTCTACCACTTCCAGGCCAACGGCGTCGAAGCGCCGCGCCCATTCCTCGGGCGGGTAAACGTGGTAATGATGCGAGATGTTATTGAAGAAGTCGCCGTACCGTTCCGACAGCGAGGTGAGACCCGCCTCGCGCAAGAGCGTGCTGCCGAGAAGGAACTCAGGGTAATGCTCGCTGGGTAGCGTCGTGGCGAAGGTGCCGCCCGGCCGAAGCACGCGGCTTATCTCTCTTAACGTGGCTTCGTTGTCCGGGATATGCTCGATGACACAATTGCTAACGACCGTATTGAACGCGCCATCTGGGAACGGCATTCGCGTCGCGTCGCCCTGGGTCACCACCTTGTACACATCGCGGCGCGCTGCTGCCTCGATGAGATCACTCCACAACGGGTCGAGGCCCACATCCAGCTGCTCGTCGTAGGCGATGGATGCAAAGTGGCCGTCGCCGCAGCCGATGTCGAGGACCGGATGCACGAGGGGTACACGGCCCATGAACTTCGCCTCCACCGAGCGCAGCACGGCGCGGTGGGGGGCCATCGTATAGACATGGGGCGTGAAGTAGTCCCGTTCCTCGGTCAACGCTCCGCCCGCGACAGCAGGCGGCCGGGTATCACTCGCCATCCGACCCTCCTGGCATTGGCACGCGCGTGGCAACCTCAGGCATGGGCGCCGAATGCCTTGCCGTGCGCGGTAGCACTACACGATTCGTCATGCGCGCCGCCTCCGCCTCAAACAGGTCTTCGTACATGTCCACCGTTCGATTCAGGTCAAAGATGTGGGCAATCTCGTCGCGCGGGCGAACGTAGTGGCCCTTGTTGGTCAGAATACGCGTCACGGCGTCGGCCAGGGCCATGCTGTCGCCGATGGGTGTCACTTCGCCCATGCCCGTCATCCGCACCGGCTGACGGACCCCCGGCAGGTTGCTGGCGACCACGGGCGTCCCGCACAGCATCGCCTCTACCTGTACCAGGCCGAAGGACTCGGTAGAGTTAAGGCTCGGGACCAACAGGGCATCCAGCGCGCCCAGGAAGGCGGGCATCTCCCGCGTTGGGTGCAGCGTCCCCAGGAACTCCCAGTGGTCGCCGAGGGCGGCAATGCGCGGGGCCAGCCGTTCCCAGTACAGCTCCTCGCCCACGATGCCCTGGTATGGACCAGCGAATAGCGCCTTCAAGGTCGGGAAGCGTTGCAGCAGGCTGGGCATGGCGTCCAGCAGAACCTCGATACCCTTCTCGGCGGCGAAACGCGCCGCGAAGCCGACGCTGGGTCGGCCATCCAGGTGGTGCGCGGCGCGGAAGGCAGCGATGTCGCCAGGTTCCGGCTCTGGCATGATGACCGGCGGCGGGATGACGACAATCTTCCGCTTGAAGCGGCTCAACAGCCGTGAGTGGTCGGCGTAATCCTGGGTATAGGCGACAATTCTGTCGGCCCAATGGGCGGCCAGGTAGTTGGCGCCAAAGGTTACTTCATCCACCAAGCGATTGAAGCCACCCGGCGGTAGTTGCAGGTCGCAGTGATAGGTCAGGATGGTCGGTTTCTTGAGCAACCGCCCGCGCAACGCCAGCCCCCAGGCGTCGAATTGGGGCAGATGCACGCTCAGCACGTCGTGCTCGCGCACGTAGCGCGTCGCATACTGGCCGTAAGTCGGCATGATAACGCCCTTGCTGACCCGGAACGCTACTGGCACCCGCACCACCCGCACACCCTCAATCATCTCCTGCTGAGGCAGCTTCGCATCGTAGTGGGAGGTCAGCACGGTAACGGCGTGGCCGCGCTCGGCCAGCGCCCGCGCCAGTCGTTCAACATAGATGGTCAGCCCACTGACGTGGGGGCGATAGTAGGTCAGAGCTAATAGAACCTTCATGCGTCCTCAAACAGCGCGCGGTTCTGCTGCACCCAGTCTGCCAGGCGCGTAATGCCTTCCTCGACCCCCACACGGGGCTGCCAGCCGAAGTCGTGGCGCGCCTTGCTGATATCGCAGTAGAAGACCGGCTGGTCGCCTGGTCGCCAATCGGCATGCGGGGCATCGGCGATAGATTGCCCCATCGCCCGCTCCAGGATGGGGCGAAATTCTGCCCATACCGACATGGTGCGGTCCGCGCCGCCGCCTATGTTATACACCTGTCCCGCTGTTGTGTCTATTTTGTCAACCACCATCTTGTAGGCAGCCACCAGATCGTCGATATACAGCAGATCGCGCACCTGTTTACCGTCGCCAAAGATCGTGATGGGACGGCCCAACGCCGTGGCGATGATGAACCACGCCACCCAGCCCTGGTCCTCGACACCCATCTGGCGCGGGCCGTAGATGCAACTCTGACGAAAGACGACGGTGGGCAGCCCGTAGATACGGTGATAGTCGCGCACGTATTGATCGGCCGCGCCCTTACTACAGCCATAGGGCGAGTGGAAGTCCAGGGGTTGATGCTCGGTCGCCCCCTGACGCAGGTCGCGGTATGTGTAGCGCGTCGGCAGTTCGACGACGGGCACATCCTCCATGCCGCCGTAGACCTTGTTGGTGGACGAGAAGACCAAGGCGGGGTCGTCACCGTACAACCGCGCCGCCTCCAACACGTTGAACGTGCCCAGAGCGTTGGCCTCGAAGTCCTCGCGCGGCTTCGTGACGGACGTGGTAACCGCCGTCTGCCCCGCCAGGTGATACACGACCTCGATACCGACCATCGCCTGATTGATGGCCTCCGGGCTACGGATATCGCCCTCGATGAACGCAAACGCGCGCCCGTGCCGCTCGCGCAGCCAGGCCAGGTTCTGCGGTGTCCCCCGCCGCAGCAGGTTATCGAAGACGGTGACGTGGTGGCCGGCGGCCACCAGATCATCGACCAGATTGCAGCCTATGAAGCCCGCGCCACCTGTGACCAGAATCCGTCGCGTTGTGCCTAGCGTCGTCACGTTCCTCATCCTTGCTCAGTAGGAGCAGCCCCCCGCGGCTGCCCTCAGCCCCCCTGTGGCTGTTCTCGGTCCGCCTGGCCGATCGCCCGCTCGTAGTCGGCGGCGGCTGTGCCCGACCCCGTTAGCTCGCCGAGGTTCAGCCCCTCCCGCCACAGGTAGAACACGCCTACGAGGATGAGCAAGCCGAAGTTCGCCGCGTGGGCGACCAGGGCGTAGGCCAGCGCCTCGGTCGGCGGGACACCAAACGCTCCCAACGCCAGCACGACGCCGGCGTGATAGACGCCGACATAACCCGGCG
>CAZJJF010000135.1:4915-8973 GCA_964546245.1 uncultured Anaerolineales bacterium | reverse complement strand
ACCGACACGGTAGGCGACGATGAGGATGCCGATCTTCCTGCCCTGGCAATCGACACGAAGGTCTGCGGGAGACATTTGTTTGGAAGCGGCGGCGCTCGCCATCGGTTTCTACAGCTTAGCACGGCCGGGTGAGCCTTCCCGATTGCTGGGGGAGACGGCGCGGGTCAGCCTGGGCGTGCGGAGCAGCTGCGCCGTGCAGACCCAGCCGGCCGACATCGTCGTTGTCATGGATACCTCCCTATCGATGGCCGAGGACGACAAGTCGGTCCTGGCCAAGGAAGCGGCGCAGAACTTCGTAGAGGTGCTCAACCTGGGGCAGGATCAGGTCGGGCTGGCCGAGTTCAACGACCCTGAGAACACGCGCATCGTTCAGCCCCTCGGCCGCGACCGCTATAGGGTACAGCGGTCGCTGGCCGAACTGGGACTCATCGGCGGGACTGATCTGGCGGCCGCGATTCGCGTCTCGCAGACTGAGTTGACCGGACCGCGCCACCACCCTGGCAATGCCGCCGTGATGATTCTGCTAACCGACGGCCAAAGCCCGCGCGCACCAGCCCTGGCCGCCGCCGAGGTCGCCAAAGCGGCCGGAACGCAGATCTTTGCCATCGGCATCGGCCGGGATGTCAACCAGAATCTACTCGAGGCCATCGCCAGTCCTGGCCTGTACTTCTACACGCGCACCGGCGAAGACCTGGTTGACATCTATCAGGAGATTGCCCGCGTGGTTCAGGCCACCGACATTCAAGACGTGGTCATCACCGACACGCTGCGGTCCGATGTGCAGGTCTACGGCTACAGCGACCCCAGCCCCAGCATCAACGGCAAGACCCTCACCTGGCGCGTCGACACGTTGCCGCTGCAGGGCATCACGGTCACGTATCAGATTCGGCCGGGTGTGGCGGGCGAGTATCCGCCCAGCGTCGGCCCGGCCGCCGGCAGCTTTGTTACGCAGGATGGGACGCCGGAGGCCTTCCCGTTCCCCAACCCTGTGTTGCGCGTGCTGCAACCCACGGCCACACCCACGGCTACCCCAACCATCACGCCAACGCCAACGCCGACACGCACACCGACACCCAGCCCCACGCCGGTGGTGTATCGCACGTATATGCCATTGCTGAGCACGTTCCAGGGAAGAAACTAGGCGGGGCGGGCCACAGTCTCATCGACGCTTAAGCCACGCCTAATGCGGGCTTAATGTGGCCGGGAGATACTAGCATCACAACAGTATACCCCTGATGATAAAGCCTGGACTGAGGAGCGGCGGCCTCTTTCCAGGTCTTTATCTATTTCACGCGCTCGAAGACCCATACTCCGTCTGTGGCGTACACCTGGCGGAAGTCGGGTCGGCTACGGAACATCTCGGGCTTGAGCGTGCCCCCCCTGGCTCCAATGTAGACGTAGCTCGCGCCTGTCTCGTCCATGATGGGCAGCACATCCTCGGCCTGTTGCGCTTCGGCGACGGTGCGGGCCAGGCGCGTGACGCGCTCGATGAGGGCTGGCGAGTTGGCATAGGTGTAGGAGACGGGCGGCAGCGTGACCTGACGATCGGCCAGCACAGGCAGCCAGCCGCCCCCGTCCGGCGCGGCGTAGGCTCCCTCTTGCCAGGGGCGCGCGTTGACCAGGAAGCGCGCTGTGGGTGGCGTGTTGGCTCGAATCCAGGCCGCTGCCTTGACATCGGCGTCGGTGGCGAGGATTGTTACCGGGTTGACGACGCTTAGCATGCCGTCGCCGAAGTACAGGGCAGCCAGTAACAGGCCGATGGCGGCCACGACGTTCACCAGCCGCTGAATGCGCCAGGGCAGCTGCCACGCGATAAGCTCCATCAACGCAGCAACAGCGTAGCCACTCAGCAGGGCCACCGGCAGGAAGCCAGTGATGATCAGCGAGTCATTGCTGATGACCCACGAGTTGCGCAGCCCCAGCAGGTTAGGGTTGGTGACGAGTATCGCCAGCGCGACCGCCAGGCCAATCGTCGGGGCAAGCTTAGGTCGTGTCCAGAGGGGGAACTTCAGGCCAAAGGCGCGTAGCGTTGCGCCGAGGACGCTCAGCAGCATGCCCAGCGCGGCCAGTAGCAGGAGTTGACGCTGGTAGCGTAGCGCAAGCAGTTCCCAGTGGGGTGCGTTGAAGGTCTGGGGCGCAGCGAGCCAGCCGCCCAGCGCGCCGGAGGGCAGTAGGGCTGTGCCCAGGCGCAAAAACCACGGCAACGCGAACAGCAGGGCGGCCCCGCCGACCAGGAGGGCGCGCAGCCACATGGAGGCTAGCGCCCGCCGCCCCAACACTGCGGCGACGCTCTCGACGACTAGATACGCGCCGACCAGCGCGGCCAGCATCACCAGCACCCGGTAGTGGGTGACGACCAGCGCGCCCGTCGCGAAGCCGGCCAGGGCGATGCGCGGCCCAACTGGCGGGCGGGCGCTGATGGCATCCAGGGTGAGCACGGCCGCCGTCGCCAGCAGCGCCAGCCCTGTCAACTGGGTATAGCGACCCCAGGTCAGATAGTACGAGGGCATGAGCGTCACTGCGCCGACGATTGCCATGGCGACCAGCCCCGCCCCGCGCCGCCCTGTCAGTTGCGCTGTGAGCAGGTACGTGCCGACGGCCAGCAGGACCTGCATGACCTGCCCCGTCATCAGGAGGGCGTTCTCGATGGGCAGCCCTGACAGCCAGGTGAAGACCGCTGCTGAGCTATGGAAGCCGAAATGATAGGCGAAGGAGATGTCGAGGACGCCCGGCCCCCAGGTCACCGGCAGCCGCCCTCCCTCAGTGAACAGCTGTGTGGCAACGGCGTGCTGGATGGAGTCGACCCAGGGTGATACGGCCAGGCCCCGGGCGTGTAGGGTGCGAAGCGCGGCGATGAGCAGCAGCAGCAGCGTGAATGTGGCGCTGACCAGGCGGTTGTGCGGCGACCAGATGGCGCGCAGGCCCGCCCAGCGGGCGGAAGGCTCGGTGGGGGCCTGGGCGGCGGGGCGACCCACCACCCGCGTTGCCGCCGCCACGCCCGCCACCGCCACCACCGCCCAGGCCAGAGGTGCATTGAGGCTGAAGGGCAGAAAGCTTAGCAGCAAGAATAGCAGCGGCCAGAAGGCGAGGCTCAGCCCGGTACTGAGGGCGAACCGCCCCGCCGGGTCGCTGAGGCTCGCATAGCCGGCGGGGGATGGGAAGGAGGAGGCGCGACTGAGGAGGAAGGTCAGGGCGAAGCCAGGCACGAAGAAGACAGCCAGCAGTGGAATGATGAGGCCAAGCCAGGCCAGCGCGCCACCCACGAGCCACAGCAGCATGTCGCCGTAGCCGAGGCGCAGGTTGACCTTGAAGTCGAGGTCGCCGGGTCGGGGCTGCCCCTGCTCTAGCATGGCTCCGTCGCCGTAAGCGTTCTCGGTTGTTGACCATACTGTGGCTGGGTTGCCTGGCGGGCCGGACAGGGTGAGAGTATAGCGTCGCCCCGCTGAGCCGCCTTGCGGCGCGAAGTCGAAGCGTAGTGACTCGTTGTGGCGCAGGTCGGCCAAGGGAAAGGCTCCCTCAGCGACTTTGAGCCGCGTGTCGTCGTAGATGCGGAGGGTCAGCGCGCCGGGCGGGGGCGGGTCAGGATAGACGGCCAGGAGTAGCTCGACGCCCGACAGGCCCGGCTCCTTCACCAGGAAGGTCTGGCCGATGGCGTCTTCGCCTTCGACGCGGGGGGCGGGCGTATCTAGCCGACTCTGGTCGATGGCCTGCGAGGCGACGCCGCCGCTACAACCGGCGAGGGTCAGGGCGAGCGTAAGCAGAGCCGCCCTGACCACCTTTGATTGCCGCATGGGTTGCGTATCCCGGCCCTGGCGCGCTGGCGCGGCCAGATGGGAGCGTCAGGCCCGGCCGCCCGACTGTTCGGGTAGCTGAATCCGGTGGCGGACGATCAGGATGATTGCCGAGATCGCCGCGATGAGAATTGCCAGCCATTGCGCCGTCGGCAGGCCGCCAATGGTCCAGGCATCCGGCCGCTGGAACTCGATGGTGAAGCGAATCAGCGAGTAGCCGATGAGGTAGACCAGCCGTCGTTCCGGCCGCTGCGGAGCCTGGGTGGC
>CAZJJF010000135.1:0-4905 GCA_964546245.1 uncultured Anaerolineales bacterium | reverse complement strand
CGCCCGACCTCAGCCAGCTATCCCAACGCCGCGAGATATATATGAGGGCCAGGAAGAGCAGGAGGTTTAGCACCGCTTCGTAGAGGAAGGTTGGGTGGAAGCGTGTATCCAGGGGCAGATCGGCGAACTGCGGTAGCCGATGCTGAAGGTCGATAGGGATGCCCCAGGGTAGCGTTGTCGGGTAGCCGTATAGCTCCTGGTTGAAGTAGTTACCGAAGCGGCCGATAGTCTGCGCCAGGGCCAGGCCAGGTGCTGCAATGTCCAGGAAGGTCAGAAAGGACAGGTGAGCGAAGCGGCAGTAGAGCCACACGCCAAACGCGCCGCCAATGATGGCGCCATAGATACCCAGGCCGCGCAGCCCGCCATTCCAGAAGGCGATGATGTCCATCGGGTTCTGGCGGTAGTACTCCCAGCCGATGCCCCCAGGCGGGGATGAGAAGACATGGTACAGGCGCGCGCCAATCAGTCCGAAGATGAGGGCGGGGATGAGGGCATTCCAGACGTGCTCAGGATCGATGCCCTTGCGCTTGGCTTGCCGGCTCGCGACATACGCGCCGGCCAGCGCGCCGATGGTAATGAGGAAGCCATACCAATACAGAGTCAGCGGGCCAATACGGACCAGTTCGGGTGACATGGGCAGGAAACCTTTCTCTACGGCTCAGGACAGCGGCCACGGCCACCGCCCCAGCCGCTGAATTATAGTCTGGCCTCGACATGGGTCAAGCTGTAGGGCGCGCGGCGCTTGTCCTGGGTCCCTATCTTGCTTATACTAGCGATGTCTCACTCAGTAGTAGGGAAGCCTCGCCGATGCAAGGGAGTTGGCGCTATGCCTGCGGTTGCCAATCCATCAGTTCGTCGCCATTTGATGCTCGCCAAGCTTGAAACCTTCTCCGAAGCGGAGCTGTTCAAGAACGTGGCGGACCCCGACATGGATTGGCTCACCCGGGCCGCAACCGCGACGACTTTCACGCGCGGACAGGTTCTGGTTGCGCCGGGGCGTCGCGATGAGATTGTCTATTGGCTCAAGCGTGGGCATGTCGAAATCTCGCGCCCGGGGCCATCGGGCGCCGCCGTGAGAACGCTGGAGCCAGGCACGCTGTTTGGGCAGATGCCCTTGCTCGGCATGACTATGAGCGGCCTGCATGCCACGGCCCTCTCCGACTGCAACGTCCTTGTCCTTGACCGCGCCGCGTTGGAGGACGTACTCGCTGAGCATTGTCATCTCGCCCTCAAGTTTCTCGACATTGTTGGCCACCGGCTTGTCGAGGCTGAAGCGCGCCTGGAAGACATCACCTTCAAGAGCATCCCCGGTCGCCTTGCTTCCCTGCTCCTGCGTCTCGCCCCCGGTAGCGCCGGCCGCGTCCAGGGCTACACCCACCAGGACCTGGCCGAGATGATCGGCACATATCGCGAGACCACCACCCAGACCCTCAACCAGTTCAAGAGCAAGGGTATGGTGGACATTGGCCGTAAGCGCATCGACATTCGTGATCGCGACGCCCTACGCCGCCTGGCTGAGCAGTAAGAGGCCCCCGAACCACCGAGGGCCAGGGGCCTGAAGGGGATGACCCTTCGCCCCTGGTCCTTCGTCTTTGGCCCCTGGGAACAAGCCATCTAGAATATAGGCAGAGCTTCGACGTTAGCATCCATCACCAACAGGAGTCTTCGCATGGGCAATTCCTGGGATCCGTTGCAGCGCGTGACGCGGCTGCGCCGTGCCGACGAAGCCCGCGAGCACGACCGTGGCACTGACCGCCTGCCGCCGGGCCAGGCGCTGACGCTCAAGTTCCCGATCTTGACTTACGGCCTCGTCCCAACCATCACGCCTGCTGAGTGGCGCTTCAAGGTGTGGGGGCTGGTGGAGCAGCCCCAGGAATGGTCTTGGGATGAGTTTCTGGCCCTCGGCAGGCAGACCCAGACGTGCGACATCCACTGCGTTACCCGTTGGAGCAAGTTTGACACCACCTGGACGGGCGTGCCCTTCAAGGCCGTCTACGAGCGACTGCGCCCCCGGCGCGACGCCGACTACGTTGTCTTCCATTGCTACGGCGGTTACACCACGAATGTTCCCGTCGCGGAATTGCTGCGCGAGGGTGTGATGTTCGCCTACGAGTACGACGGCCAGCCCCTGGCGCGCGACCACGGTGGCCCGATGCGCGGCCTGATTCCCCACCTCTACCTGTGGAAGAGCGCCAAATGGGTGAGCGGCATGGAGTTCCTGAGCCAGGACCGCCCCGGCTTCTGGGAGATGTACGGCTACCACATGCTGGGTCGACCGTGGGAAGAGCAACGCTTCTCATAGTGCGCCGGGGCGCGAAGCGTGGTGCGTGGGGATGAGAGGGTAAGGGTAGGGCGGCCCGTTGTGGCCGCCCCTGGACGTGGAAACGATTGCCCCTATCGCCCTCGTCGGGCGCGTCACCCATGCCACCGTCATGCCACCGTCCAGAACTGGACGCACGCTGCGCCCGTAGCCGGCTCGCCGCCTACCCGCGCGCCGGGTGCGCCGTCTCGGTCGAGGGGCAGTACCGATACCTCGTCGCTGTGCTGATTGGCGACGAGAACCCATCCCCCGTCGGGCGACACCGTAAAGTTGCGCGGCCACTTCCCGCCACACGGCGCGATGGTCAGCCGCGTAAGGTTGCCTTCAGCGTCAATGGCGAACTCGGCCAGGCTGTCGTGGCCTCGGTTGGAAACGTATACGCGCTGGTCATCGGGCGCGACCTGGATGTGGGCGATGTAGGTCTCCGGCGCATCCGGGGGCACGCTGGGCAGCGCCTGCCGCTCGGCCAGCGCGCCCGTCTGCGAGTCGAAGTCGTAAGCCGCTACGGTGTTGTCGAGTTCGTTACCGACGTAGAGGACGCGCCCGTTGGGGTGGAAGGCAGCGTGACGCGGCCCCGCGCCCGGTCGCGCCCTCCCCCGTCCCACCTCGATGAGCCTGCCCCGCTCGTCGTCCAAACGATACACTACCAGCGCGTCGAGGCCCAGGTCAGCGACGATGACAAAGGGACTATCGGGTGCGAAAGTCGCTGAGTGGGCGTGGGGGCCTTCCTGGCGCTGGGGGTTGACGCTGTGACCCGTGTGCTGCACGAAATCGCTCATCGCACCCAGCGAACCGTCAGCCGCGATGGGGAATACGGCCACGCTGCCTGAGGTGTAGTTGGAAACAACCAACCAGCGGGCGCTCGCATCGAAGGCCAGGTGGCACGGGTGATCGCCGCGCGTATCCTGGCCGTTGAGCAGGCGCGCGGCCCACGGCTCGCGCTGCACGGCAACGGCCCACACCCC
Source organism: uncultured Anaerolineales bacterium (assembly GCA_964546245.1). Classification (GTDB taxonomy): domain Bacteria; phylum Chloroflexota; class Anaerolineae; order Epilineales; family JAHCIE01; genus JAHCIE01. Next base: position 1,620 of record CAZJJF010000135.1, on the reverse strand, counting down.
ACCACTCGCCCCGTCGCCGGATACGCTCGTCTCTGACGTGGCGTACAGCCAACGGCCGTTGGGGTGGAGAGCGAGGAACGACGGGTTATGGATGCCGGACAGCGCGCCGTGGGGTGTGAGGCTACCGCTGGTGGCATCGAAGGAGAACGCCTGGATGCCCGGCTGGTCGGTGGGCGCGTAGCCGCTGACCATGACGAGGCGAGGGTCAGAAGAAAGCATCGTATTCCCTCCGCTACTCTACACACGCACTTGTCAGGGCAGGTCCGTCCTGTCCTTCTAGCAAGAAAGTCTACCAGTTCTGCACCGAGCCGTCGCTGCGCCGCCAGTGGGGGGCTTCCCAGAAGCGCCATGTCTGGCCCCTCGCCACGGTCTCGTCCATCTCAACACCTAGCCCCGGCGTCGTTGGTACGGGGAACGAGTTGCCCACCAGCTTGGGCTGCACGGGGAACAAGATCGCTGCGTCGTCAAGGCCTCGGTCGCCGTAATACAAGTTCTCGGTCTGGGTCGCGCGCACTTCGAGCCAGGCAAAGTTGGCAACCGCCGCCGCCAGGTGAATGGTGGCGGCGGTACACACCGGTCCCAGAGGGTTGTGGGGCATCAGGTCGATGTAGTGGGCCTCAGCCCAGCCCGCCACCTTCATCGCTTCGGTGAAGCCGCCGACGTTGCACAGGTCGAGGCGGGCAAAGTCGGTCAGATGGCGTTCGATGTAGGGCAGGAACTGCCACTTACTGGCGAACTCCTCACCCACGGCGAAGGGCACGTCGGTCAGCTGGCGCAGGGCTGCATAGGCCTCTGGCGTCTCGTCGCGGATAGGCTCCTCCAGGAAGTCCAGCGTGCCGCTCGGCAGGCGCTGGCAGAAGGAGGCCGTCTCGGCGATGCTCAGGCGGTGATGGTAGTCGATGCCCATCGTCAGGCCAGGGCCGAACTCCTCGCGAGCCTTGATGAGCCAGGGGACCGTCGCGCCAATGCTCTCGCGCGGCTCGAAGATATCGGGCGCTCCATCGGCCGGCCGGCCTCCCAGCGGCGCCGTGCGGATGACCCGCCAGCCGTTCTCCCACCGGAGGCGCATGCCGGCCAGCATCTGCTCGCCGCTACCGCCGGGCGCGGTGGCGAAGCAGGGAATGACGTCACGGTGCTTGCCGCCAAGCAGCTCGTAGACTGGCACACCCAGGGCTTTGCCGACAATGTCGTAGAGGGCAATATCCAGCGCGCTCTGGGCCGCCAGCAGCACGCGCCCGCCCTCGAAGTACTGGCTGCGGTACAGCTCCTGCCAGATGCGGCCGCGCTGCATGGGGTCTCGGCCAATGAGGAACTCTCGGAAGTGGCTGAGCGCGCCGCTGACGGCCAGCTCACGGCCGCTCAGCCCTGCCTCACCCAGGCCAGAAATACCCTCGTCGGTCTCGACCTTGACCACAAGCTGGTTGCGAGAGCCTACCCAAACCGGGTAGGGCTTGATGTCGGTAATGCGCATGGGGCCAGCCTTGTTGCGGTATGGCTCGACGTTGCAGGGATTCGGATTGCGGCGGGCAGAGTCGCCACGGCGCGGCGGCTATTCAGCGGGTCGCGGCGTAGCGCCGCCGCCAGGGCATGGGTTAGGAACGTCGTGATGCTCAACTCGAC
>CAZJJF010000134.1:0-8974 GCA_964546245.1 uncultured Anaerolineales bacterium | reverse complement strand
GACGAGCCGACCAACCACCTGGACATCGACGCCCTGGAATGGCTGGAAGGCTTCCTGACCGATTACCCCGGCGCGGCCATCGTCGTCTCCCACGACCGCGCCTTCCTGGACAATGTGGTGACGCGCATCCTGGAACTCAGCGAGGAGACGCGCGCAGTCAAGGAGTACACTGGCAATTATTCGGACTACGTAGCGGCCAAGATGGCCGAGCGGGAGCGGCAGTGGGAACTGTACCGCGAGCAGGAGGCAACCATCAGCCGTATGGAGGCCGACATTCGCCGGACCAAGCAGCAGGCGCTGGGTGTGGAACTGTCCACGACCCCGCGCCAGCCAACGGTGCGCCGCTACGCCAAGAAGGTGGCCAGGAAAGCCAAGTCACGAGAGAAGAAACTCGACCGCTACCTGGAGTCGGGCGAGCGGGTGGACAAGCCGACGCGGGTGTGGGACATGAAGCTCGACTTCATGACGGTTCCCCCGTCGGGGACGAATGTGGTGGTGGCGGAGGGTGTCGGTCACCGCTACGGCGGTAGCCCCTGGCTGTTCCGCGATGTAAACCTGACATTGCGGGCGGGGGAGCGAGCCATCCTGCTGGGGCCAAATGGCGTAGGCAAGTCGACGCTGCTGAAGGTTCTGGTGGGAGAACTCGCGCCGACGGAAGGGCGGGTGCGATTGGGTAGCAACGTCCATGTCGGCTACTTCGCCCAGGAGGGCGAGTCGCTGGACGAGACGCTGACGCCCTACGATCTCGTGCGTCGGTCGGCATCGGTGGGGGAGACGGAGGCGCGGGCCTTCCTGCACTGGTTCTTGTTTGCGGGCGATGAGGTGTTCGTGCCCATCGGTCGCCTGAGCTATGGCGAGCGGGCGCGGCTGCAACTGGCGCAGCTTGTCCTGGGCGGGGCCAACTTCCTGGTGCTGGACGAGCCGTTAAATCACCTGGACATCGCGGCGCGCGACGAGTTCGAGGCGGCGGTGCAGGGCTTCCCCGGCGCGGCGCTGGTCGTGACCCATGACCGCGCCTTCATCGAGCGCTTCGCAGAGGACCGCGAGCGGACTCACGTCTGGGAGTTGCGCGCCGCCGAGACTGGCGGTCCGCCGACGCTGGTCGAGTCGTGGCGGTGGGCGGATTAGCTCTTGATCGCGCCCGCCGCCAGGCCCTGAACCATGAAGCGCTGGGCGGCGTAGTAGAGAATCATCACCGGTAGCGCGGCGGCCACCGAGCCGGCCATGATGAGACCCCAGCGGAAAGTGAGTGCTAAGGTTGGGAAACCTGGAGGTTGCCGAACACGACGCGGGCGTCGCCGGGATTGACCAGCGCGGCGCTGACGCCGATAGTGCCCTCGCTGAACGCGTTGTCGCTGACAGCGCCGATGTCAACGCCGTTGACCCCGACGATGATGCGGGGGCCGTCAGCCTGCACGCGCAGGCGGTTCATAGCCAGGCCCGGCTGGACGCGCTCGGAGGCGGTCGGTGGGATGAGGGGGGTGTAGCCGCCGCCGACCATCTTGCCGAGGCGGTAGTTGCCGAGGCCATCGACCTCGAACAGGTAGAAGTTGTTGTCGTCGAGGTGGCGAAAGATGAGACCGTAACTCGCCTCGGCGGCGCCGCTTTCGAGGCCGCTGTCCGTCTCCAGAGAGAAGTTGTCGAAGCGGATGGGCGCAGTCACTAAGGCGGTGCGGTCGGGGCCGCTGACGAAGACGGCCAGCCGACCGCTCTCAATGGCAGCGCCGCCGGTGGCATCTTGAAACAGGGTCCAGCCCGCGCGGTTGTCGTGAAAGTCGTCGCGAAAGCGGATGTTGGCCGAGGTGGGCGGTGTGGTATCAGGGGGCGCATTGAAGGGCGCCAGGAGCGATAGCAGGGGCTGTCCGCCCGCCAGGCTCATGGCGACAATGCTCAACAGGCAGACCGATAGAAGGCAGACGGCGCTAATGGCGCAGCCTACGAGAATCCAGGGGACCAGTGCGGTCCCGGCGCCGGGTGCATTACGCGGTGTCTCAGTCACGAGCGGTTCTCCCTGGGCGTGGATAGCGTTCGCGTATGGACATTATAGCACACAGAGCGAGAAAAAGGCCAATCGGAACGACGCGCTCTCGCTGCTATCAGGCTTGGCATTCGCCGCCGAGGGACGTATCATTGGAGGCCGAGCGTATCGGTCTCTTGACGACCACGTTATTCAGAGTATGATACCGGACCGGAGGGCAGAATCGAATGCCATTCAGCAACATTAACGCTTCCATCATGCTCGGGCTGCTCCAGGTGATGGTAGACCGCTTGCCCGAATACCTGGACGGCCCGCATGTCTTTGCCGATGTGCGTCTGTTGACCTCGGACAATCTGCCCTACGCGATTCTGTCGCTGAGCAGCATCCAGTGGCACGCCCTGGAAGTGCAGCGGCGGCAGGGCAAGCTAAGCATCGACGACCACGCCCTGATTCGCGATACGTTGGCGCGCCTCGAAACGATTAAGACCAAGCAAGCAGCGGCGTATCAGGCCAAGTTGCACAGCGAGCTGCGGGGGCTTGTCGACGCCTGGGTCAACGACGTGGAGGGGGAGCGCGAGGCAGGTGGCTCGATGCGCGCCCTACCGGCGGATCTTGAGCGACGGCGCACGCAGATCGACCGGGTGCTGGAGAGTGTCGCCGAGGAAGTGGACGTGTTGGAACTGCGGCGTCGCCTACGGGCAACACCCCAGGCTCCGCCCCGCCGCGAGCGGCGTGGTACGCGGTCGCGGTCGGTAGTAGATGCCGGCGACCAGGCGCTTGGTGCGGGCAACGTCCCGCCGGGCGCCGCCGCGCCTCCTGCGCAGGCCGACGCAGCCACGCCGACACGGCCGGCGGTGCGAGTCACGGCAGGGCCGCCCCCCGGCAGCCAGCCGCTGCCGCCGACAATCCCGCCGGTGGGACAACCGGCGCGCCCCGCCAGCCAGAGCCTGCCGCCGACGGTCTCGCCGGTCGGGCCGGCAGGGCAGCCGGCGAGCGCGTCGCCGCCTCCGAGGGCCTATCCGGCCCAGCCCGGCGCGGCGTCTACGACAGCGCCACGCCCGCCTGCGGCGGCCACGCCCCTCCCGGCAGCGACCAGCGCGGGCGCGGGGACAGCGGCAGCCACGACCGCTGCCCGTCCCACGGGCGTCGGGGCGACACCCACGGCGGCAACGGCGCCCGGCGCGCCAGCCTTCCTGACCCTCAGCGGGCGGATTGCCGAGCGGGATGGCGCGAACTTTGTGGTGGCGATTCCAGGGCGCGGGACGGTCACGGTCTCGCCGGGGCCAGATACGGAAGTGCGGCGCGACAACGCGCCCTCGTCCGCCGCGTCGCTGACGGTGGGGGATAACGTGACCCTGGTGCTGGGCGAGGGGAATCAACTGCTGCGCATCCTGGTGAATCCTGAGTTGCCGGTCGAGCCTGAGGCGTCGAGCCCGGCGTGGACGGTGTTCTGGCAGGCGCTGCTGGGCCTGGTCATGATGGGTGTGGTGCTCATGATTGACACGGAGTTGCGCGACAAATTCGTGGGCGCGCTCGTAGAGCCGAGCCGCTCGTACCGACGAGGTAAAGGACCGGGGGATGGATAATCAGGGCAAAATCAACAAACCCATCTCGGATGAGGACCTGTACGATGCGGGGGTGAATCGCGACATGCCAGAGCGTGAGCCGTTGCCGCCGCCCCCGCTCAGACTCCCTAAGGATATGAATTGGTCCTCGGTAGGTGTCGAGTACCGAGCCATGGGTGGCGTCACGACGCCCCCGCCGGTGCAGGCACGCCGCCGGTCGAGCGACAAGGCGTTTGCCTGGGTGGCGGCGTGGCAGCCCGCGCCGCCGGCGTCCCAAGAGGAGCCTGCGCCTGATGGCGAAGATGCCGAGGCGGGCGATATGCCCACTGGCGACGCGGCCATGCCTGATGTACCTACCGAACCGGCCGCGGGCTTGCCCCCGCTGGAGGCGTAGGCCAGGGCTACGACTCCGTGGTCTCGCGTCGCGGCGTTATCTACACAAGCGGCTTGCGTTGTCCTGGCGGCGACGCAGGTCGCTTCTCTATCGTGAGGTCAGCATGCGCTTTTCGCTGCGCTTCAACAATGATCTGCCGCCTGCCGAATATGTGCGTCTGGCCCTGGCGGCCGAGGCGGCGGGCTTCGACCAGTTCTGGGTCAGCCATGACCTGTTCTGGCGGCACGCCTGGACGATTCTGGGAGCGGTGGCGCAGGCCACACAGCGCATCCAGATTGGTACGTGCATCGTCAACCCCTACACCGCCCACGTGGCGGAGATTGCAATGGCCGCCGCGACGCTGGATGAGTTGAGCGGCGGCCGCGCCCTGTTGGGGTTCGGCGCGGGGGCCGGGGACTTTCTCAGTTGGGTGGGCATCGAGCCGTCACGCCCGCTCAGGGCCACCCGCGACGGGCTGGCGGCGCTGCGTATGCTGCTGGGCGGTGACCGCCCCGACGCTGGGGCGCGTGGCGACACGGCCTCCGATTTCGGCGACCCTGTGCGTCTGACGCGATGGACCCGCGAGGCGTATCTGCGCTTTCCCGCCCGCCGTGTGCCCATCTATCTGGGGGCGATGAGTCCCAAGATGCTGGCCCTCATTGGGGCGCGGGCCGATGGTGGGCTGCCCTTGCTCCTGCCGCCGGAACACTACACCGAGGTGATGGGCTACGTCGCCGCTGGCGCGCGCGAGGTAGGGCGTGATCTGATGCCGGTGGATGTGGCGGCATGCGTGTGGGCGTCGGTCTCGGATGACCGGGTGGCGGCGCGCGCGGCCCTGGCCGAGAAGGTGGCCTACTACGGCCACGCCTTCAGCCCGCTGATTCTGTCGCGCCTCGGCTTGAGTCAGGCCGACTTTGCTGACATCGAACGTGTCGCTCAGCGTGAGGGCGACCTGGCGCGGGCGGCGGCGATGGTGACAGACGCGATGCTGCGCGTGGGGATGGTGGGAACACCAACCGACCTGTTGCCGCGCCTGGAGTGGCTGGTCGAGCAGGGGGCGCGTCATCTGAGCTTCGGGCCGCCCCTCGGCCCCGACCCGCTGGCCGCGATTGAGATGCTTGGCCGTGAGGTGCTGCCCTACTTCGGGACGTAATCAGGCGTCAGAAGGCAGCTGTCACACCTCGGAGAGTAGTTGGGTAGGCTCGACTGACCTATGACTATTCGCCTCTAACAGCGGCTCTCTGGCTACTGACATCCGACATGTCGCCTTTTCCTGTGCGCTGCTCGGCGCGCGTGACCAGGACAATCCCCACCAGAATCAACGCGATTCCCAGGAGCTTGACGGGGCCAGGGCGCTCGCCAAAGAACACGACGGCCAGAATCGTCGCGCCTATCGGCTCGCCGACGACGGTGACAGTGACGAAGGTAGCGGAGAGGTAGCGCAGGGCATAGTTGAACGAGGTGTGCCCGATGAGTTGCGGGACGGCCGCCAGCAGGATGAAGAGGCCGTAGACGGCGGGGCTGTAGCCGAGCAGTGGAACGCGCAGGGCGAGGGCCAGGCCGATGAGCGACACAGCAGCGGTTCCGTAGGTCAGAGTGACATAAGAGAGTAGCGACAGCTTCTGGCGCAAGGTGCGACCGACGAGAAAGTAGCCCGCGCCGGTCGCTGCGCCCAATAGCGCCAGGGCATCGCCGAAGAGGGAGTGGGGCATCCCGCTGTTGGCGTCGCTAAAGGCGATGATGACGCTGCCAAATACCGAGACGGCGACGCCTATCCAGCCGACGAGGGGTAGGCGCTCGCGAAGGAACACCGTCGATGCGACAGCGGCGAACAGCGGGTACATCGTCACCAGGGCGACGGAGGACGCAACGGAGGTGTATTCCAGCGAGCTGATCCAACTGGCGAAGTGGGCGGCGAGCAGCACGCCTGATAGGACTGCCAGCCCAAGATCGCGGCGAGTCAGGGCGGCCATCTCGCCGCGCGACGAGACCCAGGCAGGGCCTGCCAGCAGCAGGGCGGCGATGGTCAATCGCCAGGCGGCGATGGCCAGGGCGGGCGCGCCGGCCAGGTTCGCGTAGCGGATGAAGATCGCCGCGAAGGATACGGCGATGATGCCTACGACGATGGCGACGTAGGGCGAGACAGGGGGAGACGACGTTTCTCGCACTGTGGGAAGCTAGTCGTAGTGGAAGCGACAGGAGACGATGATTATCTCGTTAGCCGTTATCTTGATGTCATCCTGCTTTTCCTCCACCACAGTCTGTAGTTCTCGCAACTGCTACGTCGAGAGACCGTGACTCCGCGCTAGCTCGACCACGGGCACCAGCCAGAACCTGGCCTCGCCGTCGGCCGAGGAGACATGGACGTGCGTCCGCTCCTCCTCGCGGGAGAAAAAGAAGAAGCGATCGCCTATGTAGCGAAAGAGCGTTGGACTCATTGGGTTGAGTCTACGTGCAGAGGGCTACGAGGTCAAACAAGGGGATCACGTCACCGTCCCCGCCAGGCTGTTGAACGCCCGCCAGGCGACGTACACGTCCAGCATGCTGCCCAGGCTGATTTCCACGTGGCGGCCGTCAACGCGGCGCGCGCCCGGCACGGTGGCGGCCATCTCGGCGTGCATCGTCTTCCCCCAGCCAACGACGAGGTGGATGGGCGGCTCGACAACGAAGGGGGTAGGCCGTGGCCCCGTCACGGCTGCCTCAGCGGCGGCGCGAATCCGTGCGCGGGCCGCCGGTAGTGGCAGCAACTCGGCGGCGTAGCGCCCGACGGCCCGCTTGACGACGGCGGTCTGGAGGTTGTCGCCAAGCAGAGCGACGGCCTCGGCGCACGCCTTGTCGTCGCCCGTGACCAGGGCGACCGGGATGCCGAGCGACCCGGCCACGGCCGCATTCAGGCCGATTTCGCCCACCTCGCGCCCGTTCAGAAATACCTCGAAAATGGAGTAAGTCCAGGTGTGGTCGAGAATGGCATCGGCCACGCCCGCCCGCGCGTGGTAGCCGACAAAGAAGGCCATGTCCCAACGCCGCTGGCCGTCGCTGCCGACGAGCACGGTGTCTGGCCCATCGGCGATGCCGGTCATCATCGACAGGCGCTTGGGTGACCCAGAGATGAGACGCGCCGCCGGGTGCAGCCCTTCAATCAGGATGTTGCGCATCGGGCCGTGGCTGTCGTTGACAACAACGTCGCTCCCGCCACCTGCCAGCGCGCCCTCAACGGCGGCGTTGACGTCGTCGGTCATCAGTTGACGGGCGCGTGGGTAGTCGGAATGACCGGGCGTGGTGTAGTCGTTATCGATAATGCCGCTGATGCCTTCCATGTCGGCGGAGATATAGACGGCGGGGGCGGGTGTGATCATAGTGATGGAGGTCTTTCTGGTATGACGACGACCGACGACCGACCACCGACCACGAGATTCAGCTGGTGGTCGTCGGTCGGTGGTCGTCGGTTAGCGCGCCGGAGCCTCGGCGGTGACGCCTTCGAGGCGCTGCACGGCGGCGGCGATTCTCTCGCGGGCGGCGGCGTCGGGCATGAGGAGCGGGGCGCGGGTGAAGCCGCCCTGATAGCCACGCAGGTCGAGGCCCACCTTGTAGCCGGCGATGCCGTAGGGCCGCGAGATGGCGGCCTCGATGGCCGTTAGCTCGGCCTGGAGGCGGCGCGCGTCCTCGTGACGATTGGCGAGAGCGGCGTCATAGATGGCGACACACAGCTCTGGCGCGACGTTGGCGACGGCCAGGTTGCCGCCAATGCAGCCGATGACCATCGCCGGGTGGAGGACGCGCGCGCCGCCGGTGAAGATGGCAAAGCCGGGTCGGGACAGGGCAACCTCGGCGGCGAGTTGGCCCGCGTCGGCGGCGCTGTCCTTCATGCCGATGATGTTTGGGTGGTGCGATAGGGCAGCGACGGTCTGAGTCTCGATGTTGAGGCCGGTGAAGGGTGGCACATTGTAGATGAGGATTGGGATGGGCGAGGCGTCGGCAACCGCCGTGAAGTGGGCGACGAGGGCCGCGTGGGTCATGGCGGGCTTGTAGAAGAAGGGTGTGACCACCAGGGCCACGTCTGCCCCTAGCTCGGCGGCGCGCTTCGTCTGGCGGATGGTCTGGGCTGTGCCCAGGTGGCCGACGCCGATAGAGAGCACGTGGCCACTTGGCACAATCTCTCGTGCGGCGGCGATGACCTGATCGCGCTCATGCTCTTCGAGGACCACAAACTCGCCTGTTGAGCCGAGAACCAGCAGGCCATGCACCCCCGCGTCGAGCCAGCGGCGGGCGTTATGTTTGACGGCAGCGACATTCACCGCGCCATCGGCGGTGAAGGGGGTCACGCAGGCGGGGTAGATGCCATGCAGACGAAGCTCTGATGGGGCCATATGTATCTCCTACGGATTGAGGATTAGGGTGCATCTGGTCGCGCAGGCCGCAGTCGCGGGCGAAGACGCCCTGATGGGACAGGTCGTAGATGAGGTTAGCGAGGCGCCGTGCGCGTTGCCACGCATCAACTCCTCGAAGCGCTCAATCGTTGCCACGGGCATGCCTCCTAACCTTCAACCTTCCACTCCCCCGTATACCCACTCGCCGCCGAGCATGGTGGCGTCAACCTGGGTGGAAAGGATCTCGGCGGGGTCGATGGCGAAGATGTTCCGGTCCAGCACGACCAGGTCGGCGAGCTTACCAGGGGCGATGGACCCCTTGACGCTTTCCTCGCCGGTCACGTAGGCCGCGCCCAGGGTGTAGCCGTGGACAGCCTCGTAGACGGAAAGGCGTTGCTCGGGGTACCAGCCGCCGGGCGGCCGACCGTCGGCGCGTTGGCGCGTCACGGCGGCATGGATACCGACCATCACATCGGGCGTCTCGACAGGGGCATCGGAGCCGAAGGTCAGCCGCGTGCCGCAGTTCAGCAGCGAGCAGAAGGCGTAGGCCGTCGCGCCGCGTTGGCCCCAGTACTTGTCGACCGTATCCATATCTGACGTGGCGTGGATAGGCTGGACGGAGGCGACAACCCCTAGTTGGGCCAGGCGGGGCACGTCGTCACCCCGCGCCTGTTCGCCGAAAAAGTCGCCG
>CAZJJF010000133.1:0-9071 GCA_964546245.1 uncultured Anaerolineales bacterium | reverse complement strand
GAGCATGCGCCGTTGGAGGCGGCGGCTGATGTCGGGGACAGCGCCGCGCAGGCGAGCGGCATCGTCTTCGTACTTGACGAGCACGCCGAGGGTGCGCTCAATTTCCTCGGGGCCGAGAATAGTTACGTTGAGCAGGGCAAGGGAGCGCGCCCAGTCGATGGTCTCGGACACGCCGGGGACCTTCTTGAGGGCCAGGCGGCGGGCTTCGTGGACAAAGGCGACGACCTGGGCGGCGAGCTGGTCGGAGGCTTCAGGGACGCGGACGCGCACGACACGTAGCTCCGCTTCGAGGGTGGGGAAGTTGATGAAGAGATGCAGGCAGCGGCGCTTGAGCGCGTCGGACAGGTCGCGGGCCTGGTTGGAGGTGAGGACGACCCACGGCTGCTGGCGGGCGGTGATCGTTCCCAGCTCGGGGACGCTGACCTGATAGTCACTCAGAATCTCTAGCAGGAAGGCCTCAAATTCGGGGTCGCTCTTGTCAACCTCATCGATGAGGAGGACGGGCTGCCGTTCGGCGAGCAGGGCGCGCAGCAGGGGGCGCGGCAGCAGGAAGCGCTCGGAGAAGAAGAAGTCTTCCTCGTCGGCGATGCGGTGGAAGGCCTCGTGCAGGGTTTCGGTGTCGCTGAGGGTCTGGCTGACGCGATCGCGCAGGACCTGGGCGTACAGCATCTGCTTGGCGTACTGCCACTCGTAAAGGGCCTTGGCTTCGTCGAGACCCTCGTAGCATTGGAGGCGAATCAGCTCGGTGCCCAGCGCCTCGGCGAGGGCCTTGGAAAGCTCGGTCTTGCCGACGCCGGCGGGGCCTTCGATGAGGAGGGGCTTGCCGAGCTTATCGGCAAGAAATACGACAGTGGCCATCTCATCGCTACATAGGTAGCGCGCCTGGCGCAGACGTTCCTTGACGTCTGCCACTGACTCGAACATGCGGACTCCTTTACACTCGGGCGGGGAGGGCGGGGTGAGGGAGGCCGGCGCACGTCGCGGCGGGGGGACGTGGCTCTGTAGGGTGATTATAGGCGGGCGGGGGCCAAGTTGCCAAACGTGAGGCGTGAAACGTGAGCAGGCGGAGAAGCCAGGCTCTCACGCGTCACGTTTCACGCATCGCGAGTCATTGCCGCCCGGCGAAGATCTTCGTGCCGTCGGGGAGGGTCTCGGGGAGCCAGCCAGTCTGCTGGCCGACATTGACCCGCCACCAGTTGACGCCACCCTCGGCGCGTGGACCTTCGGCGACGGTCATCGTCTGGCCCTCGGCGACGAGGAGAATAACGGGAGCCTGGTTGTTCGGCTCGCGGCGTAGCGGGGTGAGACGGGTGGCCGTGACCAGGGCATCGCCCCCCACTTTCGGTGGGACGAGGGTGACGGCGGCCATGTTCAGGGCCGGTACGTCGGGGCCGCTGGCGCGGTTGCGCAGCAGATTCAGGGCCAGGGCGAGAACGACGCACAAGCCCAAAATGACGGCGATGGAAATCAGGGAGCGGCGCGGCGCGCCGGCGGCCGCGCCCAGGCTGGGCGGGCGAAAACCGGGGCGCGGGCCGACCGGCGGGGGTGGGGTCGCCGCGGCTGTCCGCGACTCAGGCTCGGCGGCGCCTGGCAGGACCGCCACATCGACGGCCTCCTCGGCGGCGATGCGCAGCCGCCAGCGGGCGCGGCTGGGGAGATGGCTCAACTGTACCAGACTGGCCTGGCGGGCGGCGGCTCGCCAGGCGGGGTCGTCAGCATATTCCCAGGGCAGGATGAGGGCCGCGTCCATGCTGTCCATATCGGCGACCAGCCAGCCGATGAATTCGCCGCGGGCATTGACACTGAACACGGTAGCGTTGAGGAGCTGACCCTGGACGACTGGCGCGTCAGGCGCCGGGCTGAGGGGTCCGAACTCGACAACCTCGCGCTCGGACTCCACCGCCGCGACAATTTCCCAACCTTCAACTGGGGTTGGCAGGGCGTCCAACTCATCGTCCAGAAGCTGCCGCGCTTCGGTCCAATCGAGAGGCGGGCCACCATTATTCGGCGCCGCCAGGGCCAGGCGCACCCACCCAGAGGGAGCGATGAGGGCATAGGCCGGGCCACTGGTGGTTTGTCCCAGGCTCCACACGGTCAGATCGGTGTCACCCAGGCTCCACTCATTGGGCGGCGGTACGCTCATGTCCATCCCATTCCCCTTGCGCTCTGCGTTGGTCGGTGTTGCCAGGGATTGTAGTCGCTTCGGGGGCAGTGTCAAGGCTGCTTTACATTTCGCCGATTGTTGTGTATAATACGCTCAGCTTGAAAGTCAGCCGCGACCCATGTCGCGGCGCTGCCTTTGTCGCCCTCGCCGTCGTGCGGCTGTCTCGCCCGGAGAGACATGCCACGGGCGGTCAGGGCGTTACGAGTGAGTCCACGTCTGTCACGCCAGCAAGGGAGTTAGGGGTCCATGAAGGAAGTTTTCTTGACGCCCGAAGGCCGCGAGAAGCTCCAGGAAGAGCTGGACTTCTTGATCAATGTGCGGCGGCCGGAGGTCGCCCAACGTATCAAAGAGGCGAAGGAAGAAGGCGACGTCAGCGAGAACGCCGGCTATGACGAGGCCAAGACCCAGCAGGGTTTTCTGGAGGGTCGCATTCAGGAGCTAGAGCATGTCCTGAAGATCGCCAAAGTCATTGACGCGCCGGCTAGCGCCGACCGTGTTCAGCTTGGCTCGACGGTCACGGTCAGCGAGGATGGCGACGGCGACGAGGAGACATTCAAAATTGTCGGCTCGGCCGAGGCTGACCCCGGCGGGGGCCTTATCTCTAACGAGTCGCCCTTGGGCAAGTCACTGCTCAACAAGGGGGTCGGGGCCCGGGTGTCGGTCCAGACGCCGGGCGGGGTTCTCCAGTTCAAAATCGTGGCCATTCGCTAAGTCAGGCGCCGGGCCCAGGCGCCCGGCGATGTTGTCGTATCTGTCGCAGGCCAGGGCCACCCCCTGGCCTGTCTTTGTGCCCGCGCCGAGGACGTTCTGCCATGACTCTTACCACCGATGATTATGATTTCAGCGAGCTGACCGCCGAGCGGCTGCGCAAGCTCGAACAGGTGCGCAGCCAGGGCATTGACCCCTACCCGGCCCAGGTCGAGCGCAGCCACTCGGCCGCCGAGGCTGCCGCCGCTTACACCGACTGGGAAGGGAAGCTGGCAGCCGAAGGGCGGTCGCCGGCCGACGCCGCCGACGGCGCGCCCCACGTGGCGGTGGGGGGGCGGCTGATGAGCTTGCGCCCTCACGGCAAGATGAGCTTCGCGACCATCCAGGATGGCAGCGGCACGCTGCAACTGGCTTTCCGCAAGGACCACATCGGCGAGGAAGCCTATCGCTGGCTGCAAGAGGTTTTCGACCGTGGTGACTTCATCGGCGCGCGCGGTCGCTTGTTCCGCACCCGCATGGGCGAGATCACTGTCCAGGTGGATGACTACCGCATGCTGGCGAAGTCCCTGAACCCGTTGCCGGAGAAGTGGCATGGTCTCAAGGACACGGAGGCCCGCTATCGCCAGCGCTACCTGGACTTGCTCACCAACGCCGATGCGCGCCAGGTGTTTCTCACCCGTAGCGGCATCGTGCGCAGCTTGCGTCGCTTCCTGGACGGGCGCGGCTTCATCGAAGTCGAGACTCCTATTCTCCAGCCTTTGTACGGCGGGGCATCGGCGCGACCCTTCAAGACCTTCTACAATGCCCTGGGCCAGGACATGTATCTGCGCATCGCCGACGAGCTGTATCTCAAGCGGCTCATCATCGGCGGCCTGGACAGGGTGTACGAGATTGGTAAAGACTTTCGTAACGAAGGCCTGGACACCACCCACAACCCTGAGTTTACCCAGATGGAGTGCTACTGGGCCTACGCCGACTACGCCGACATGATGCGCCTGACCGAGGGCATGGTGGCTCAAATCGCCCAGGACCTGACGGGTTCGACGAGCATCAGCTTCCAGGGGGATACCATTGACCTGGCTCCACCCTGGCGGCGGCTCAGCCTGCGGGACGGCATCCTGGCCGAAGCTGGCATCGACATCTACGTTCATACCGACGTGAATAGCCTACGGGCGGCCATTCGCGAGCGCGGCTTGCAGGTCAGCCCCAAGCCGACCTGGGGCCAGTTGGTGGATGAGCTGCTGGGCGAATACCTCCAGCCGACGCTGATTCAACCGACTTTTGTCATCGATTACCCGACTGAGATTAGCCCGCTGGCCAAGAAGAAGGCCGACGACCCGCGCCTGGCCGAGCGCTTCGAGGTCTTCATCGGCGCGCGGGAGACGGGAAACGCCTTCAGCGAACTGAACGACCCGCTGGACCAGCGCGAGCGATTCATGGCCCAGGCCGCGCTGCGAGCGGCGGGCGACGAGGAGACGCAGCCTCTGGACGAGGACTTCATCCTGGCGATGATGCATGGTATGCCGCCGACCGGCGGCCTGGGGCTGGGTATCGACCGCCTGACGATGCTACTAACGGACCGTACCTCGATTCGGGAGGTGATTCTCTTCCCGCAGTTGCGAACGCTCAAGTCGTAGCCCCAGTCTCGATGGTTGCCCTGAGCGACGTGGAACGGAGAGACGGGCCTCATCGCGGGGAGCGGGAGGTCGTCGCCAGTCCGTTGGTGACTGAGGCCCTTCGCCTACGCTCGGGGCGACAGGTGAGGGCTAGAAAGCGAACACGGTGACTTCACAGACCCTATCCCGCGTCACGTTGTTCAAGCGCCACATCGCGTTGCCCCAGCAGCACGGCGCATGGGCGATGTGGTTGGCGCCCTTCGCCATCGGTGTCGGCGTAGGCCACGTCATCACACCGGCCCTGGGCTGGCTCATGCTGGCTTCCACGGGCGCTTTCCTCGCCTTGCAGCCGCTGACCCTTCTGGTGAAGATAGCCGCCGGCCGTCGCTCGGCTCGCGAGCGCGGCCCGGCTCTGGCCTGGCTGGCCATCTATAGCCTGCTGATTCTGATTGGCGCGGCCGGCCTGGTCGCCAGCGGCCAGGCGTGGGTGCTCGTCCTGGGGGCGCTGGCGCTGCCGCCGCTGGCCTGGCAGATGTTCCTCGTAGCACAGCGGGCCGAGCGCGGCCAGATGAGGGTGGAGATTCTGGGCGCGGCTGCCCTGGCTCTGGGAGCGCCGGCCGCCTACGGCGTTGCCGTCGGTGAACCAACGATAACGGGCATATGGCTGTGGGCGCTGTGCGCGCTGCAAGGGGCGGGGGGTGTGGTGTACATCTTCGCCACCCTCGTCTACCGACGCATGACCGTCATGCCCGCGTGGCCTGACCGCTGGCGCATCGCAGGGCGCGCGGTGTGGCTGCACGTGGCTATGCTACTGGCGGTCGCGCTGCTGGTCGCCACCGGGCAGGTCCCCTTCCTGATCCTGTTGCCTTTCTCGCTACTCCTGGCCGAGGCGGTCTACGGCGGGTTGCTGCGGCCGCCGGTGGGCGTCAAACCCACCCGTATCGGGGCGCGGCAGACCGTGGTGACAGCCGTCTTCGCTCTGCTGGTGGTAGCGGCCTATGGGTTGTCGCCGGGCGTCTACAGGTAGTAGTCGAAGTCGTGCTCCGTCCGAACGCGGCGGCGAATGACGAACAGGTGGGCCGGCAGGCGCGCCGGGCTTAGTTCGACGTAGTTGCGCGCGCCGTGCCACAGGTAGCGAGCATCCGTCAGCAGGTCGTGGAGCTGATAGGGCTGGCGCGGATCGATGCCCAGGTCATCCAGTGGCAGTTCCAGTATGCCGCTCTGGGTGTAGTGGGGGTCGAGGTTGACCACGACGAGTACCTGGTTGAGGCCGTCGTCGGTCGATTTGCTGAAGGCGATGAGTTGCGGGTTGCTCACGGGGTGGAAACGCAGGCCGTGACTGGTTTGCAGCGCCGGATTATCGCGCCGCGCCTGGTTGACGAGGCCGATGAGCGCGCTCAGGCTGTCGGGTCGCTCGATGTCCCACTGCCTGATTTCGTACTTCTCCGAGTCGAGATACTCTTCCTTGCCGGGCGCCAGGGGTTGGTTGTCACATAGCTCGTAGGCCGGCCCGTAGATGCCATAGGCGGGGCCGAGGGTGGCGGCCAGGATGAAGCGCGTGATGAAGGCAGGGCGGCCGCCAAACTGGAGGGATTCGGGCAGGATGTCGGGCGTGTTGGGCCACAGGTTCGGAGTGAAATATTCACGCACCTCGGTCGTCGTTAGCTCGGTCAGATACTCGGTCAGTTCCTCGTTGGTGTTGCGCCAGGGGAAGTAGTTGTAAGATTGGGTGAAGCCGATCTTAGCCAGGCGATACATGACCTTAGGACGGGTGAACGCCTCGGACAGGAAGATCGTGTCAGGGTAGTCGCGCTTGATTTCAGCCAGCACCCAGCGCCAGAAGCTGAAGGGCTTGGTGTGGGGATTGTCGACGCGAAAGATACGGACGCCCTGCTCACACCAGAACAGGAACACGCTCTTTAGTTCCTGCCACAACTCGCGCCAGTTCTCGGTCTCGAAGTCGAAGGGGTAGATATCCTGGTACTTCTTGGGCGGGTTCTCGGCGTACTGGATTGTGCCGTCGGGCCGTTGCCGAAACCATTCCGGGTGCTCGGTCACATAGGGATGGTCGGGGGCACATTGGAAGGCGACGTCCATTGCCACCTCCAGCCCGTAGCCGGCGGCGCGGTGCAGCAGGCGTCGAAAGTCATCCAGCGTGCCGAGTTGGGAATGCACGGCCTTGTGGCCGCCTTCGGTCGCCCCAATCGCCCACGGGCTGCCGGGGTCGCCCGGCGCTGCGGTGACACTGTTGTTGCGGCCCTTACGGAAGCTGCGGCCGATAGGATGGATGGGCGGCAGATATAGAATGTCGAAGCCCATGGACGCGATGTAGGGCAGTCGCGCCTCGAGGTCGCGGAATGTGCCGTGGCGGTCGGGTTCGTGGGCTGCCGAGCGCGGAAACATCTCGTACCACGCCCCAAAGCGCGCCCGCACGCGGTTTACCTCGATGGGTAGCTCTCGCACGTAGGCGGTGGCGTACAGGCGTGGGGCGTGGCGCTGCATCAGGGCGGCCAGCTCACTCGATAGCGATTGGCGGGCCGCCTCCGCTCCTCCAGCGCGCAGCGTGGTGGCGTAGAGGCGCAGGCGACCCGCATCCGGCTCGCTCGCCTCGGCCGCCGCGGCTTCGACGAATGCCGCTCCGATGAGCAGGTCGACCGGGGAGTCTTGCCCGGCGGCAATACGCTTTGCCATGTCCCGCGACCAGGTCTTGAAACGGTCGACCCAGGCCATGACGGTATAGCGATACTGACCGATTTCCGCCACAGGAAACACGCCTCGCCAGCGGTCGTTGACCAGCGGCTCCATGGGAACCTCGCGCCACGATGGTTCGCCTTCCCGACGATACAGCAATACGGCCGAGATGCTGTCGTGGCCGTCGGTGAACACGTCGGCCTCGACGACTACCCGGTCGCCAACGATGCGCTTGATGGGGAAGGCGCCGCCGTCAATCTCGGGCGTGACGCCCTCGATCACAACGCGACGCTGACCCGCTTCCAGTCCCGAGGGCGCCGCCTGGGGGGTCTTGGGCAGGTCGGAGACGGACACGGTGGTGGGGGCAGATGAGGGCATCGTAGACCCCTTGGCCTTTCTAGCGCTCGGACGGCGCTGCGCCTAGCGATTGGTACAGGTCGAGGGTACGGCGGGCGATAGCGGTCCAACTGAAATGGTCCTCGACGCGCTGGCGGCCATTGCGCCCGAAGCGCTCGCGAAGGTTCGGGTTCAGGGCAACCTGGTTAATAGCCGCGGCCAGGTCATGGGAGAACTGGGCTGGGTCAACCGGATCGAAGGTTCCTTCCTTGAGCAGCAGATCGACTAGCAGGCCCGTCTCGCCGGGGACCACAACCTCGGGGATGCCGCCGACGGCCGACGCGACCACCGCCGTCTCGCACGCCATAGCTTCCAGGTTGATGATGCCAAAGGGTTCATAGACCGAGGGGCAACAGAAGACGGCGGCGTGGGAGTAGAACTGGATGACATCCTCGCGCGGCAGCATCTCCCGAATCCAGATCACGCCGTCGCGGCCCTGACTGGCAGCGGCCACGCCCTCAGTCATTTCCTGGCCAATGGCAGGCGTATCGGGCGCGCCCGCGCACAGCACCACCTGAAGCGAGGGGTCGATGTCCGGGATAGCATTGACCAGGTGGATGATACCCTTCTGGCGAGTGACGCGGCCGACGAACAGCACGAAGGGGCGGTTGGGGTCCACGCCCCGCCGCACCAGGGCGTCGGTGGCCGTCTGGGGGCGATACTGGTCCAGGTCGATGCCGTTGTGGATGACCTTGATCTTGTCGGGCGCGATGTCGAAGAAGCGTAGCACATCGTTGCGGGTTTCCTGGGACACGGCGATGACGGCGTCGGCGTCTTCGATGCCGGTCTTCTCGATCCAGCTGCTCAGGTGGTAGGCGTTGCCGAGCTGTTCCACCTTCCAGGGGCGCAGCGGCTCCAGAGAGTGAATCGTCACAACCAGCGGGACGCCCCACAGCTTCTTAGCCAGGAAACCGGCCATGTCGGCGTACCAGGTGTGGCAGTGCACCACGTCGGCGTCGAGGGTGTCCTTAGCCATCGCCAGGTTGCGTTGCAGCGCGTCTAGTGCGCCGCCAAAGCGCGGGTCGGTGTTCTGTCTGGCCTCGGCCCACGGTCCGTAGCCCTTGACGCGCAGGGAACCGTCCTGGATATCCTGGTCGCCGAAACAGCGCACCTCGACTGCGAGGAGGCGCGCTAACTCGCGGCTCAGATACTCGACGTGGACCCCCGCCCCCCCGTAGATGTAGGGCGGGTACTCATTCGTAAAAAGTGCAACCTTCTCTAGCTTGGGCATGGCAGCCACCTCCTGGGGACGGAGTTCGTCGGTAATGGAAATGATGATGCGGCTGAGGTAGCCTCATTTTACCCGGGCAGGGTGGTCAGCGTCAATTACGCCGGATTACAACCGGGCGCTGTCTTCGCTATGCGTGACATTGGGTTGACGATTCCTGCTTTGCGCCAGGCGCTGGCATAATAGAGGGCGGCGCGGGCATTCGCCCGGCTGGAAGGAGATGCCTGTATGCACGTTGGCGACTGGCAAAGGATTCTCATTGTCGGCG
>CAZJJF010000132.1:0-9088 GCA_964546245.1 uncultured Anaerolineales bacterium | reverse complement strand
GCCAGACCCGGCGGCCAAAGTCCCGGTGAAGGACAACCACATCGTCGAGGACGGGCTGGCCTGGGAGGCCAATCCCTACGACGAGAATGCGGTCGAGGAGGCGATTCGCCTCAAGGAGAAGCTCGGCGGTAAGGTGACGCTCATTACGATGGGTCCGAAGCGCGCAGAGGAGACCCTCAAGAAGATGCTGGCGCTGGGCGCTGACGAGGGCATCTTGCTGAGTGACCCGGCCTTCGACGGTAGTGATGAGCTGGCGACGGCCAAGATTCTGGCGAAGGCGATCGAGAAGGTGGGCGAGTACGACCTGATTCTCGCCGGCTGGACGGGCGTCGACTGGAACCAGGGCGTCGTGCCGCAGGCGGCGGCGGAATCCCTCGCCCTGCCCCATGTCTCCTTCGTCACGAAGGTGGACATCAGCGGCCAGCAGGCGGTGTGCGCCACTGAGGTCGATGGCGGCCGCGAGATCATCCAGGTTGATCTGCCCGCCATCCTGACGGCGATGCAGACCCTCAACGAAGTGCGCTATGCTTCGCTGAAGAACATCATGGCCGTCAAGCGCAAGGTCATCCCGGTATGGGGCGTGGCCGAGCTGGGTGTCAATCCGGCTGAAGTAGGCGCTGGGGCCGCCCACGTGCGGCTGCTGACGCTGGTGCCGCCGCCTGAGCGCGCCGAGGGCCGCATTATCCCCGGTGAGCCGGCCGAGGCGGTCAGGGAGTTGGTCCGCGCACTGCAACAGGAAGCGAAGGTGATCTAGCCATGCCCAACGGAGTCCTCATCTTTGCCGAGTTTCGCGGCAATTCCATCAAACGTGTCACCTATGAGATGATCAGCGCGGCCAAGCCCCTGGCGGCAGCCCTGGGTGGCCCCGTGCAGGTCGTGTTTGTGGGCGGCGCGGGCCTGGCGGACAACGCGCAGCCCATCTTTGACGCGGGCGTCGGCGATGTGATTGTCGCCCAGAGCGCGGATCTGGCTACCTACGCGGTCGAATCCTACACCGATGCTGCCCAGCAGATCGTCGCGGTGACGCAACCGTCGGTGGTGATGATGGCTGCGGCGCCACGTGGCCGCGACCTGACCCCGCGCGTGGCGGCCCGCCTCGACGGCGCGTATGCGGCCGACATTACTGGTATCGAGTTCTCGAACGGCCAGTTGCTTGTGACGCGGCCGGTGTACTCCGGCAACGCCATCGCGACTGTCGCGGTAGAGCAGCTGCCTGCCTTTGTGACCGTTCACCCCGGCGCCTTCCCCGTGGCCCCACGACAGGCGGGGGGTAGCGGCTCCGTGACGCCCGTGGCGGTAACCATCGAGTATGCGCCGGGCGCGGCGGTGACCGAGTTCCAGGAAGTGAAGAGCGAGCGCCCCGCGCTGACCGAGGCCTCGATCGTCGTCTCCGGCGGGCGCGGCATGGGCACGCCTGACCAGTTCAAGCTGGTCGAGGACCTGGCGGATGTGCTGGGTGCGGCGGTGGGCGCGTCCCGCGCCGTTGTCGATGCCGGTTGGCGGCCCTATGGCGAGCAGGTGGGTCAGACGGGCAAGACTGTTTCGCCCCAGCTGTACGTGGCGTGTGGCATCAGCGGCGCTATCCAGCACCTGACGGGTATGCGCACCTCCAAGTACATTGTCGCTATCAACAAGGATCCCGAGGCCCCCATCTTCAAGGTGGCAGACTACGGTATTGTTGGCGACGTGGCGACGGTGCTGCCGCTACTGACCGAAGAAGTCAAGAAGGCCAGGGCTAGCTCCTAGACCCCCGGTCTACCTCCTGCGTGGGGTGGGGGTGGGCGTCCGGCCCACTCCCACCCTTTTTTTGCGCCGAACCGGGGTGTTGTGCTACACTCTGGGGAATGACCTATCCCACTCAGACGCCCACCGTCGATCTACCCCTGCTGCGCTTCGCCTCCTTCCCGGCCGACGATGGGCTGGCGCATGCCGTCACCACGCGCCACGGTGGCGTGTCGCAACCACCCTGGGCAACTCTCAACCTGGGCGGCTCGGTACACGACGACCCGACGGCCGTCTACGAGAACACCGAGCGGATGTGCGCTGCTCTGGACGTGCCCCGCGCGTCTCTGGTGACCGCGTACATGGTGGCGGGCAACCGGGTCGCCGTGGCGAGCGAGGAGCACCGCGGGCAATTCTTCCGTGAGACCGATGCCCTGGTGACGACCACACCCGGCGTGTTTCTCACCTTGCGCTACGCTGATTGTGTGCCGGCGCTGCTGGTGGACCCGGTACGGCGGGCGGTGGGTATCGCCCACGCGGGCTGGCGGGGGACGCTGGCCCTGGTGACACAGCGCACCGCTGAGGCGATGATGGCCGAGTTCGGCTGCCGCGCCGAGGACATCCGCGCCGCCATCGGGCCGTCCATCGGGCCGTGCTGCTATGAGGTGGGCCACGAGGTTGTGGCGCAGGCGCGCGCCGTCTTCGGTGGGCAAGCCGATGCACTGCTCCTGCCGCGGACGACGCGGACCCACCTGGACCTGTGGCAGGCCAACCGGCTTCAACTGGAGGCGGTCGGCGTGGGGCAGGTTGAGGTGGCAGGCATCTGCACCCGCTGCCACACGCATGACTATTTCTCGCATCGCGGCGAGGGGGGCCGAACGGGTCGCTTTGGGGCCGTCATCGGCTACCGGGCGTAGAGGAGACGGGGATGCAGCGGCCGCGCACGACGGGTAATCAGGACGCGCTGGCGATTGCCGAACGGGTGGCGGCGGTCCGCGCGCGTATCAGCCAGGCGGCGGAGCGGGCGGGCCGCGACCCGGCCACGGTCACCCTGGTTGCGGTGAGCAAGACCATGCCTGCCAATCGGGTCTACGCGGCGTATCTGACGGGGATTCGCGACTTCGGCGAGAATCGCGTCGAGGAGGCGCTGCCCAAGCAGGGGGAGCTGCCGTCGGACATGGTGTGGCACATGATTGGCCATGTCCAGAGTCGCAAGGCGCGTGACGTGGTGGGGCGCTTCGCACTGGTCCATTCCCTCGATAGCCTGGACCTGGCTGAGAGGCTGCAACGCCGTGCCGAGGCGGCCGACCGGCGCGTGACAGCGCTGCTGGAGGTCAATGTGGCGGGTGAGGAGTCAAAGTACGGCTTCGTCCCCGCTGATGTGCCCGCCGCGGTGGCGAGCATTCAAGGTCTCGACCGCCTCGATGTGCGTGGCCTGATGACGATGGCGCCCATCGTGACCGACTCGGAGGCGGCGCGCCCGGTGTTTCGCGCGTTGCGGGGCCTGCGGGACCGGCTGCAGGCCGAGTTTCCCAGCCTGGCCCTCGACGAGCTATCCATGGGCATGACCGACGACTTCGAGGTCGCCATCGAAGAGGGTGCGACGCTGGTCCGGGTGGGGCGCGCTATCTTCGGCGAGCGGCATTGAGGCGGCCTGCCCCTTTCGTGTTACAATGCTGGCGATGATTCCTATCCATTCCTCGTGAGAGCATGTTATGTTGAAGCATCTCGACATTGCCTTCGTCGGCAGCGGCCAGATGGCTGAGGCGATGATTAAGGGCCTACTGGACCGCGATATGGTGTCCCCTGCTCGCGTCCGCGCCAGTGGACCCCGTACCGAGCGCGCCACGTATCTGGGTGAGCGGTATGGCATCCAGACCACGACGGATAACCTGGCCGTTGTCGCTGGCGCGAGCATTGTCGTGCTAAGTGTAAAGCCTCAGGTGCTAACCCACGTCGAGCCGGAGCTGCGGGGCGTCATTCGCTCCGACGCCCTGGTGCTGAGCATCATCGCCGGGGCGCGGCTGCGAAGCCTGGGCCACGGTCTGGGGCACGAGGCGCTGGTGCGGGCCATGCCCAATACGCCGGCGCGCATCGGGGAGGGGATGACGGTCTGGACGGCGACCCGTGAGGTTGCGCCACCACAGCGCGCCGAGGCGCGGGCGATCCTCGGCGCATTGGGGGAGGAGTTATTCGTGGAGGACGAGGGCTATCTGGACATGGCGACGGCCCTGTCCGGCACTGGCCCCGCCTACATCTTCCTGGTCATGGAGGCGCTTATCGACGCGGGAGTGCACATGGGCTTCTCGCGTCATGTGGCGCAGAAGCTCGTCCTGCAAACCATGCGCGGCTCGGTGGATTTTGCCCGCGCCAGTGGGCAGCATCCGGCGGAACTGCGCAATCAGGTGACTTCGCCCGGCGGCACGTCGGCCGAAGCCATTTACCACCTGGAGAAGGGTGGCCTGCGGACAGTGCTATCGCGGGCCGTGTGGGCGGCTTATCAGAAGTCGAAGTACCTGGGCGATTTGAGCGAGGAGCGCGTGAACAATCACGCTGAGTTCGACAGGGAAGGGGAGGATTGAGGATGTGCAACCTCATCAGTAACCTGTTCTACCTGTACTTCATTCTCCTTCTGATTCGCGCTCTGATGTCCTGGATCAACCCTGATCCCTATAATCCGATTGTGCGCACCATCAATATGCTGACGGAACCGGTGCTGGCTCCCTTCCGTCGTGTAATCCCGCCCATTGGCATGCTGGACATCAGCTTCATCGTCGCGATTCTGGCCTTGCAGTTGTTCGAGACTTTCCTGGTTTCGATCCTCCGGCAGTCGGGGCTGTGCTTCTAAAGGTGGTGGCTGTGGCGGGGGGCAGCCGCTTCGCGGTGCGGGTGCAGCCGCGCGCCAGCCGGTCGGAGATCGGGGGTGTGCAGGCGGAGGCGCTGCGCGTGCGCCTGACCGCGCCACCGGTGGAGGGGCAGGCCAATGCGGCGCTCGTGGCGCTGCTCGCTCAACGGCTGGACGTGCGCAAAGCGGATGTGACGATTGTGACGGGGCAGTCGGGACGCGGGAAGTGGGTGGAGGTGGCGGGTCTGACGCCGGAGGAGGTAGTCAAGCGTCTGGGGGTGGAGTAGTGGCTTCCTCCGGCGTTGGCGGCGGGTCCTCCCAGCGGAAGACATAGCCCTGGCCGCGCACCGTCTGCAGGAAGTGGGGATGGCGGGGTATTGGTTCGATGCGTCGCCGCAGCCAGTGCATATGGACTTCCAACGTGCGGGTATCGTCGGCGAAGTCGGTGTGCCACACGCTTTGCATCAGTTCGGCGCGACTCATGACCGTGTTGACGTGCAGCATGAGCGTCCATAGCAGGAGCGCTTCCTTGGGCCGAAGGCGTTGCACCTGCGCGTCAATGGTGACTGTGGCCGTATCGCGGTTTACCGTAATAGGCCCGATGGTCAGGACAGGTGGGGGAGCAGGCTTGCGGCGGGATCTGGGCATGGGAAGTAACCCTAGACGCCAGCGGCGAGAATGCGGCCACAGTTGTTGCAGTGGGTGATCTCACCCAGCCGGGCGCGGTCGATGTTGGCAATGGGCAGCGCGACCTGGCAGCCCTCACAGCGACCGCGGTGGATGGCCGCGACGGCGCGGCCCCCTTTCTTTCGCCGCAGATCGTCGTAGTCGGCGAGGGCGTCGCTAGGCAGGCCCGCGCGTAGTCCGGTGACGGCGATTTCGACCTCGCCCAGTTCAGCCTCGACGGCGCGCTGCTGCTGCTGCAATCCAGCCAGGTGGGTGGCCCAGCGCTGCTCCAGGGCTATCAGCTTCTCGGCTGCGGCGCGCTGGTTGGTTTGGGCAGCCTCAAGCGCCATCATCGTCTCTAGCATGCGATCATCGAGGGCCGAGAGTCGCCGCCGTAGCGACTGAATCTCGCTTTCGATGCTGGTCATCTCCTTGACGTTGGACACCTTGCCGCCGTACAGGCGTCGCTCTTCGCTGGTGATCTTGGTGTTGAGGGATTGGCGCTCCAATTCCGCGTCGCGCAGGTTGCCTTGTAGAGTCTCCACCTGACGTGCGGTGGCTGCCGCCGCCGCGCGGGCGTTGAGAACCGACGCGGGTTCGATCACGGCGGCCTCGATGTCGCGCTTACGGCGACGTAGCGCGTCCAGGCGCAGATCGCGCTGCTGGAGCCGGTACAGCGTCTCGACGACACTCATAGCGCCTCGTGGGGGCAAGGTGGCTTGATTCTACACCATGTCGTCGCCTGCGACAAAGGCCACTCTCTAGATGCGGGGCCCATGGAAAACGCCATCATCATTCCCACCTACAATGAAGCCGAGAACTTGCCGCTGCTGGTGGCAGCTATCCTCAAGCTCCCGGCTGATCTGACCGTCATTGTCGTTGATGATAACTCGCCCGACGGCAGCGGCGAGATTGCCGACCACCTGGCCGCCCGTAGCGCGCGCGTCCTGGCTCACCATCGGCCGGGCAAGCTAGGCCTGGGCAGCGCCTACCGGGCGGGCTTCGATATTGCCCTGGGGGGTGGTGCGCGGCGTATCTTGACGATGGATGCCGATTTCTCGCATCATCCGCGCTACATTCCGCACCTGCTAGCTTTGTCACGCACGGCAGATATTGCGATTGGGTCGCGCTACGTGCCTGGCGGGGGGACTCTCAATTGGGGACCGCAGCGGCAGGCCTTGAGCCGTACCGCCAACGGCGTCACGCGACTGGCCCTCGGTCTGCCCGCGACGGACTGCACGGCCGGCTTTCGCTGCTATCGCCGCGCGGTATTGGAGCTGGTCGATCTGGACGCCATCCGCTCGAGTGGTTACTCATATCTGGTCGAGATGCTGTATCGCGCCCAGCGGCTGGGGTTCTGTATCGCGGAGACGCCTATCCTATTTGAGGATCGCCGCCACGGGCAATCGAAGATTTCGCGGCAGGAGATTCTTCGTGCCATGGCGACCGTTGGTCGTCTCTCGTGCGAGCGGTTTGCGGAGCGGGGGCCAGCGTGAGGTGCGCGTAGGGTGGCGATGACGCCAGATGAGAGGGGCGACGGGGTGGCGTTGAGCCACCCCGTCGCGGCGTGGTAAGGCTAGCGAGGTGGCCGCCGGGGGCGTAGGCGGCTGGCCTGCTCGGCCAGCCACTGCTGCCAGAGGGCGCGCTGTGCTCGAAGCCAGCTTTCCGTGAGGGCAGGGTCCTGTTCGGCGGCGCTGCCCTCCGCACTGAAGTGGCGGCGCACGTAGATGTCGGCGATGTGGGTAATATCGTCCTGGGTGTCAGGCACGGCCTGGCTCATGCTGTGCGCGACCTCATGCGGCGTGCTGGAGGCGCTGATGGGGATGCCCAACATGCGGCCGAAACGGAGCAGCTGCTCCCAGACACTATCCACGAGGCCTAGCCCGCGCAAGTCCTTGTGCCAGATAACCCAAAAGGCGCTGATGGCAATCCCCGCCAGAACAACGATGAGCAAGGGCACGAACAGTACGCGCGACAGAACAGACGTGGCGTTCGAGATGAAGCTCTGTTCCGCGTCGCCCCGGGTGATGCGGTCGGCCAGAAGCTCCTCCTCCGGCGGTAGATTCATCGGGCGCTCGAGGGCGTCGCGGTCGAGACGCTCTTGCAGGCCCTCCTGGCTGAGGTCGTCGGGGTTAATCTCGCCAGGCTCCTCGACGCGCTGTACCTGGGGGTCGGCGGCCGTCGGCTCGAACTCGATCCAGCCATAGTCGGGGAAGTAGACTTCCGGCCAGGAGTGGGCATCGTACTCGTGGGTGCGAAGCACGCCCAACTCGGGTAGATATTCGCCCCGCGCGTAGCCGGCGGCGAGACGGGTCGGGATGCCGACGCTACGGGCCATCACAGTGAAGGCGGAGGCGTAGTAGTCGCAATAGCCTTCCTTCGCCTCGAAGACGAACCAGTCCACCAGGTCGCGACTCGGCGGTGGGCTGGGAATCGTTTCGTTGTAAGGTATCTTGCGCAGGTAGGCTTCGATGGCCGTGGCCTTCTCAAAGGGGGTGTTGTAGGGTGCGGTGATCTGCTGAGCCAGGTCTAGCACCCGCCCCGATACGGTGTCGGGCAGTTGAAGGTACTTGTCGCGTACCCATTTGGGATAGTCGATGCCGGCCTCCCGTAACTGCCTGGTGGAGGCGATGGACTGCGCCGAGGTGACAGTAAAGGTGTCGCCGGGCCGCCACACGCGGTTGGCGTTAATGAGTGACACGTCCAGGGGCATGAAGGGCCGCTCGTTGGGCAGCTCGACCAGTTCGGTTGGGCCATACTGGGCGCGCGCGCCCAGCCCCAGGGCCATGGGCTGGGCCACGGCATGCACCACGCTGCCCCCCGGCTGAATCATGGTGATAGTCTGGGTCATGACGGTGCGCGCGTTCCACGTCACCGTTGATAGGCGGCGATCCCCCGGATCGATGGCGGTGATGGAGGTGTTGCCGTTGACCCAGCCGCGGCCGGTGTACTGGTCGTAGGTGACGCTACGGAAGTAGCGCGCGCCCAGGCCGCCCTCAACCTTGACGTCGAACACCGGCTGGTCACCCAGGCTGACCGCCCCTGTCAGCGCCAGTGCGTTGCTGAAGTAGGCGGGGCCGGGCCGGGGTCGGTAGTTGAGGGAGCTAAACATGCGGTTGAAGTTTGACTGCCAGTTGTTGAGGGGTTCTTCGAGGCGTGTCGTGACCTCGTTGTAGATTTCCGGCGCGGCGGTGAGGGTCGGCGCCATCCAGGCGAAGGCGACCGTCACCAGGGCGAACATGGTGCCATCGCGCAGAATGTCCCAACCAATGTCGGGACTGAAGCCAACGCGAGTGGCGTGCCACTCGGCCTCTTGTTCGTGGATGTGGAAGCGAACTGCCAGCAAGAGCGCGATGACGACGTAGAGAAGCAAGTATGGCCCGATGTCCGGCGCGGCGTAATACAGGTTCATGATAAGGGCCACGCCGGACAGGAGAATGCCGACCCAGACGTTGTGGAGGCGGTACAGGCTCCACGCGCTCAGGTAAGCGACCAGCCACATGAGCAGCCCCATATGCATGAGAAAGATCAGGTTGTCGGAGCTGATGCCGCCGCTGCGCACGATCTCCAGCCACTTGAGAAGGCGGTCGGCCATCTCGCGAATCGTCTCGCCCCAGGTATAGTCCCAGGGGATGAGGCTCGATACCCAGGCATCGCAAAAACCCACCCAGACCACGCCTAACACGATAGCCATCAGGTGTGAGAGTAGCGTGGGAATGCGGCGTGTCGCTCCAAACACCGCGCCAACGATGACACCGCCGAGGGCGATAGGCGCGAGGGTCCATAGGCCGTCGGTCCAGTTGGCTCCTTCGATGGACCAGCCGACGGTCAGGAGCATGATGGTCAAGAGGAAGA
>CAZJJF010000131.1:0-9106 GCA_964546245.1 uncultured Anaerolineales bacterium | reverse complement strand
GCCCTTGAGGTCGCCGCCCATGTAGTCGCGGCCGTGCGGCTGCTCCTTGTTGGGACTCCAGGCGGGCGGCGTAGTGTCGAAGCGCCACGGGCAGGCGGTGTTGGCGTCGGCGTAGTTGCGGCAGTAGCCTTCGGGTAGCGTGCCCCACGGCAGGGCCAGCACCGGGTCGTCGTAGCGGATGTCGCCGGTCTGGGGGTCATTGTCCTGGCGACCGTTGTTGAAGCGGTCGGGGAAAATCTGGTAGACGATGCCCCGCCGCGTCCAGGCTGGCGAGGTGAAGGTTGGGTCGTAGACGGTCAGGGCGTAGCTCTGGTCGATGGGCGTGTCGGTCGGTTCGCCGAGGCCACCGTCGAGGGCCGGCGTGTCGTCGGCGTAGTAGGCGGTCTTGGTCCCATCGGTCACGATGAAGCGATACCACAGATTGTTGGCGGCGGCGTTGGGCAGGGTCGCTGCCCAGAAGTCGCACGTTTCGCTCTCCAGGCCCGCCTGGAAGCACGCGACGTCGGTGGCGGCGGGCAGCATGGGCACGAGGGTCTGGCCGCCCGCGTTGATGTCGTAGACGCGCAGCCTGACCGAGGTCACGTCGTTGTGGAAGGTGCGGAGGCGGATGGTCACGGGCGTGCCGGCCGGGACCGCGCCGCCAGGCGAGCGGTACAGGCTGTCGCGGGAGTCGTGGCGCAGGCCGTCCCACTCGACGTTGTTGTCCTGGCCGTGGCCCGCCAGGATAGTCAGGACGTGGCTAGTGGGGTTGTAGCGAAAGACAACTTTGGCGTTGTCGGTAGGCACGATGAAGGGGATGTTGGGGCCGCCGGGTGCGCCGCCCTGACCGTAGTTCTCGTCCCAGCCCTGATTGATAGCGACCTTGCCCTCGTAACTACCGGCGGGCAGGGCGGTCGTCTCGAAGCTGTACGTACCCGAGCCGCTGGGGTCTTGCAGCCAGGAGCGCAGGCAGTCGGGCTGCCAATCGCCGGGGCAGCCTAGCTCCGACTGGAAGTTGCCGGGCACGGTGGCGATGATGGAGTTCTTGTTGTCGGTGACCCAGTGGGTCTTGTGGTCGTAGAAGAACTGGACGGGGCCGCCGGGCGCGGCCAGCGGGATATTGGCTCCGCCGGGCGTGGCATGCAGACCGTAGTTTTCGTCCCAACTGTTGTTCAGTGCGGCCTTGTACTCGTAACTGCCGGCCGGTGGGCTGAACGCGCCCTGCCAGACGTCGTCTGCCGCCTCGTAGGTCAGATGGGTGGCGGCGCAATCCGCCTGCCAGTCGCCGGGGCAACCCAATTCGCTCTGGAGGCTGCCAGCGATGGTGACGCTGGTGGGGTTGGCCGCCGTCGGTGCGGCAAAGGCCGCCGAGAGCGAGCCGGCGACAAGGGTGAGCAGCAGGAGTAATGCCAGGAGGGGGAGAAGCCGAGCGTGACGCGGCGGCGTGTAGGGAGCCATCATTGGTTCCTTTCAGTCTCGTTGCTGTGGGCAGCCACGGGAAGGACTGGGGAGACCCTCCCATTCTGCGGCTTGTTTTCATATCTGTCAACTGTCACGTCGCAGGGGCCTTTGACATCCACCTCCTGGTGGGGTGGCGGGAAGGGGTCCGCGTGGCGCGCCTGCGTTCCCATCGCTGCCGCCACTCGCGGCGGGGCGCGGTGTACAGCGCAACGCGGCCGGACGCCTTTGTCTGGCCGCGTTGTCCATCGGTTGGTGACCGATAGGGACGTGCTGTGACGAATACTCAACTAGGCGGCGCGGCGCGAGGGGCGCGCTATCGCGATAAGGATGCCGGCGATCAGCAGAATCGCGCCCAGCGCGGCGAGGGGCAGATTCGTGTCGTCTTGGGTCGCGCCGGTGGTTGGTAGAGCCGCTGGCGCCGGGGCCATCGTCGGCGCGGCTGGCGCCGCCACGGTCGGGGCGGGTGTCGCCTGGGCGGCCAGACTCAGTAAGCTGTCGGCATAGGCAGCCGGGCCAACGATGAGGATGAGGGCCACGAAGGCAACCCCCAGACCCATCGCCAGGCGTAGCGAGGGCGACATACGCACGGGCACGAGCTCCTTGTTGGGCGGGGTGCGCATCCGAAAACGACGCCACTCCGAACGGAGCAAGTTTCGTGCCACATGGCGCAGGCAACAGGCCGGTGGTTGGGCACAGGCCCTAAAGGTCTCCGAAACCTTTAGGGCCTGTGCGTCCTCTACCGTGTTCCGAACTTGAAGACGGTTGTCTGGCGGTAGGTATCGCCCGCGCGCACAATGGGCGATGGGAAGTTGGGGTGGTGGATGGCGTCGGGCCAGACCTGGGTTTCCAGGCATAGGCCGGCGTGTGGCCCGTAGACCTTGCCGCCCTTGCCGACGATGTTCCCGTTGCTGCTGAGCTTGTTACCGGTGTAGAACTGCACGCCCGGCTCGGTCGTCCATACCTCCAGGCAGCGGCCGCTATTCGGCTCGACCACCTCGGCCGCCAGGGCAGGGGTCGCTGTTGGTCCCTTCAATACCCAGTTGTGGTCGTAGCCGCTGCCAAGTCGTAGCTGCTCATCGTCGGCGTAGATGCGTTGCCCAATGGGCGTCGGCTGGCGGAAATCGAAGGGCGTGCCAGCCACCGATCGCACCTCGCCGGTCGGTATCTGCTGGTCGTTGGTGGGGGTGAAGGCATCGGCGTAGAGGGTCAGCACGTGGCCCAGGATGTCGCCCTGGCCTGCCCCTGCCAGGTTGAAGTAGCTGTGGTTGGTCAGGTTGACCAGCGTATCCGCGTCAGGCGTGGCGCGGTAGTCGATGACCAGGGCGTTGTCGTCGGTCAGGGTGTAGGTCACCGAGACGTCCAGGTCGCCCGGGTAGCCCTCTTCGCCGTCGGGGCTGTGATAGGCAAGCTCCAGGCGCGGGCCATTGGCAATGTCCGAGGCATGGGCCGCCCAGACCTGGCGGTCGAAGCCGTTGATGCCGCCGTGGAGGTGGTTCTCACCGTGGGTCTTGGTCACGCGGTACTCGACACCGTCGAGGATGAAACACGCCCCGGCCAGGCGGTTGGCCACGCGCCCGACCAGCGCGCCGAAATAGGGATGCCGCGCCAGGTACGGCTCCAGGCTGTCGAAGCCCAGGGCGACATCGGCCAGCTGCCCCTCGCGATCTGGAACGCGCAGGCTGACGATGATACCGCCGTAATTGGTGATGCGCGCCTCGACGCCGTGGCGGTTGGTGAGGGTGTACAACTCAACCGGCGTGCTGGCGGCGGCCTCCCCCCAGGGGGCACGGCTAATGCTCATGTCTCAGCTCTCCTCAGCAGCACGGAACGTCGGGCTAGCTTCATCTCACGCGCCCATCAAGCGCCGCTGACACAGGGCTGTTGGCCTTGATGTCGGCGATGACCACGTCGTTGACGACAAGGGGCGTGAGGATCTTGTTCGTCCCCACCCCGAACAGCTTCTTGTAGTCGGGGTGGACGTTGGCGGCGAAATCCGTCGTGCCGACCTTGTAGACCATGGCGTCGTCCAGCGGCTCGTAGCCCAGGGATGGGTCACTTGGGTCGCGTAGGATCTGGATATCCTCGGCCTGACCGTTGCGCAGCCTCATCCGCACACCCGACTGCTGCAAGAAGCTGTCGGTGGTGGTCTTGGTCGCCATGAAGTTGAGGATGTCGCGAATCTGTGCGCCGGTCATGTCGAAGGTGACGATCTGATTGCGGAAGGGCAGCGCGGCCTGGTAGCTCTCGACCGTGATGTCGCCTGGCGGGATGCCGGCGCGGAAGCTACTGGACGTGGAGGCGAGGAAGTGAGCGCCCGCCTCCTGGCGTAGCAGGTCCATGACGAAGTTGCCGATGACGGCCTCGCCGGTGTTCAGGTTCGTGTCGGACAGTTCCACGGCGGCGGAACCGAGCTTGACGAACTTGGGAGCGAAGAAGGGGTCGGCTTCCAGTTCAGCCTGGCGAGCGGCGACACCCTCGGCCACGTCTGGCGCCTCAGGCACACTGGCATTGATGGGGACCAGCCCCCCCGACACGCCCGTTAGCTTGCCATCGGTGAAGGCCATCTGGACGCGGCTGACGTAGGTTCCGAACTGATAGGGGGAGATGAACCAGGTATTGGTGCCGGGTAGCTTCTTGAGGTCCTCCCTGCGGTGGCTGTGGGTGCCCAGGATGACGTCGATGCCCGGTACCGCCTGCGCCAGGGCCAGATCCTCTTCATAGGACCGGTGGCCGATGCTCACCACCGCATCGACCTTCTCCTCCTCCCGCAAGCGGCGCACGATCTCTTGGGTGGTCTCGGTCACGTCGGTGAACTTGGTGCCGGGCGGCATGTTGGCGGGGCGAATCAGGCTTGTGTAATCCTTGCTGCCCACGGCGAAGACGCCGAGGCGCGCGCCGTCGCGCTCGATGATGAGGTACGGCTTGCCGTCGACCTGGAAGACGGGCACGCCGGTGTCGGTCTTGACCAGATTGGCGTTGAGAATGGGATAAGCCAGCTTGGCCTGGCACTGCTCGAAGATGGGTTGGCCGTAGTCGAACTCGTGGTTGCCCAGGGCCATTGCCTCGGCCAGGCCGTTGAACCAGTCCCACTCGGTGCACATGTACTTGTCGGACCACGAGGGGCTGCCGATGTTCACCATGTCGCCGCCGTTGAAGACGAGGGCGTTGGGATCGGACAGCTTCTTACTGCGCAGGTAGCCGATGACGCGGGCGATGCCGCCCTGGTCGGGCTTGCCCTCGCTGTACTGGGGCAGGGCATGGCTGTGGTAGTCGGAGAAGTGGTAGAGGGTGAGGGCCGTCGTGTTGCCTTGCGCGAAGGCGGCGCCAGCGGCCAGGGAGAGGAGAATCAGGATCAGGCACGCGGTCAGGGTGAGACGTTGCATGAGAGCCTCCTGTGGATGCTACCGGGTGACCTGATTGTACAATGCCCACCAGGTCGCTTCGTTGCTGATATCGCTGTGGCCTGAAATATAGGTGCTTCCATCCAACCCGACGACCCTGACGCCATCAGGGAGGCTATAGCCAGCGCCCGGTCTCGGCATCGCCATGTCGTCGCATTCACCGGCGCACCCGACTGGCCCGTAGCCACCCAGCGCCGCGTGGCTGTCGGGCGGCGACTCCAGCCCTCTGTCTCCGCCCACCTCGCCGACGTCGCCCGGTCGCCGCACGGCCAGGTGGAAGAAGTCGTGCAGCGGTAGGTCGCGCCGCGAGAATGTGGCGAGGATGGCTTGCTCGACCCGCGCCATCGCCTCGCGAAAGCCGCCCGGCTGGCCTGTGCCGAGGACATCGCCAGCGAAGCAGAAGCACGACACGGCGGGTTGCAGGAGGAGCGCTGAGTTGACCTTGCGGCTCAGGGGTTGCGCGCACAGGGCCGAGAGCATGACGCGACAGCCGAAGGAGTGGCCGAGCAGGTGGAGGCGCGCCGCCGGATTCGCCGCCAGGAGATCGGCTAGCAAAGGCCCTACTCCCTGGGCGCCGACTACCCCCGCGCGATCCTTCATCTTCAGCAGGGTGACAGCGCGCAGGATGTCGCGGGGATCGAAGCTGAGAACGTTGGCCATGAGGCCCCGGTCGCCTGCCACGCGCGCCGCCTCGCCCTCATCCTGCGTCTCGTCGTCAGGGGGCGCGGGCGATAGGGTCTGACGCCACATCTCCACCAGGGCTTCAGCCGTGATGGCCCCACCTGCTGACGGTATCTCGCGTGGCCCGCTGGCCTTCTCCTGATACGTTGGCAATAGCAACCGCGCCATCTCCAGCGCCTCGGCCCCGGTGAGCCGGTCGCGCTCAGCCAGGGCGCTGAATTGTTGGCGATGCGCGGCCGGGACGCCAGCGGCGACGAACGCCAGGGGTGGGCGCTCCTGGGCGATAGCCAGGTCCGGCTCGCCGCCGTTGGTAGCCTCGAGGTCGCGCACCTGGGGCGGAAGCTCGTCGGCGCGGATGAACTCGATACTCGGCCAGTAGATGCCGACCAGGAGGGGGTGGAATGGTCGCGGGTATACCAGGCCACGGTCGCGCACCATGCCGGCATACCCGGTCATGAACGCTGCGTAGGATGACGTCGCGTTGTCCCACGTGTTGTTCCAGCCGTGGGAGAACAGGAAGACGTCGGTATAGTCGCCGTTCGCTACCTCGCTGACGAGCTGGCTCCGCGTCACCGGTCCCGTGCATAAGCCCGCCGCGTCGAACGGCAGCATGTACCACGGCACGGGCGTCCCCCCCGGCACTTCCAGGATGCGATAGGGGCCTTCGATTGCGCTGTTGTCCACGCTGCCTCCTCTGACTCGGCTACAGACGTCACAGGCACAAGTTTCGTTGGTTGGCAGGCCCTCGATGTCAGAAGCATACCACAATAGCCAGCGCAATGCATCCCTGTTGCCGGTCCCGATGGACCCATGCGGGGGCCATCGAGAATGCGCGGCAGGGAGAGGCGTAGCCCGCCGCCGACTTGTGGCGGGAACGAGAAGGGCGTAACATTGCATAAGCGCCGGTGGCTGAGGAATAGGGGCGAGGAGGTGGAGCATGACCTACGAACAAGTACTGGCCGAGGCCAGGTCGCTGCCTGTCGAGGAGCGGCGGCGGCTGATGAGGGAGATCGCCACATCGCTGCGTGACGAGGGCGGAATCCCCGTGCCACGCGGTGTGCCCGCCAGCCGCCTGGAGGGCATCATCAAGTTCGACGGCCCCCCGCCGACAAATGAGGAACTCAAGGAAGACTACATCAACTATCTGATTGAGAAGTACAGTTGATGCATAGGGGAACGTAGCAGTGGAGAGAAGTATGAGTGAGAAGTTGCGGCCCGCGCGGGTGGCGTCCCCTGGGCGCCTCATCGAACATGAACTCGCGGCGCGAGGCTGGACGCAGGCAGACCGGGCGGCGATCATGGGTTGCCCGACGGCGACCATCGACGAGATCGTTCGCGCAACCAGGCCGGTGACGCCGGAGATAGCCCTGAAACTGGCCGAGGCCTTTGGCACCTCGCCCGAGCTGTGGCTGAATCTAGAGGCCAACTACCGCCGATACGTAGGTGACAGCTAGCTCTTCGACAGAGTATGGAGGAAAGCATGACCTCGATGCAGCTACCTCAGACGGATTCCATCCAGGCATTGGCTGAGTTCTGGGACACGCATGACCTAACCGACTTCGACGATCAGCTGGAGGAAGTGACCGAGCCCGTCTTCGAACGCGGAGCCGTGGTTCGCCTCCACCTGGCGACGGACGAGGCAGAAGCGGTAGCGGAACTTGCCCGCGCCAAGGGTGTTGCTGCGGCTGAATTGATTCGCCAGTGGGTGTTGGAGAAGATCAAGGCCGCATAACCTTCCCACAATGAAGCGTGCCCCCGGCGCGCGTCTCCTCGGGGGCCCGCTTATATCCCCGAACGGTTGTCTACTCTCGCGCGTATCGCTCCAGTAGGTCCTTCAGAAGACGAGGCGATGCTCTGAAGCTGGTTTGGCGCAGGCGGTCGACTGCCTCAGGCAAGTCGATTAGCCCGCGCTGAGATGCGGCTGCTAAGACGCCTAGCAACCCCGTCACGGTTAACCCTCTCGCGCGCGCTACGTCACGTGCGGCACGCTCATCAATGATCACCAGATCCGCTCGCGAGTGTTCAGCGAGGGCGATTGCATCTCTTTCGCCTGGATCGAGGCGCATCAGGTCGGCATCCTGCCCTTCAACATTGGGTCGAACGACGAGCCAAGACGGTGGACTTGCAATCCACTGCCGGAGAACAGGCGGCGCGGCTTCATGACTCAACTCGTCGCGCACCGTCTCAGAGATGACCACAGTGCCGAAGAGGGCCGGCAAGACCTCCACATGCTCAATGAGAACCAGATAACTGAGCGGCGAAGTATTGGAGACAACCGTCATGGGCGCGACGCACCCTGCACGGCCTGCATATCGTCGTCGAGGTCCGCCGCTGTGTAGTCGAGGTAGGCGTGCGCCTGCTTGAGGAAGGCGTCGATGTCCCAGCGCGTTGGGAGGCCGAGCAGGCGTCCGACGTCGGCGTGGCTGAGCACGCCGCGCCGATACCCCTCGGCGGCGAAGGCTTCGAGAGCCAGGCGCGGCACGTCGCCGCCCTTGGCCTCGATACGGCGGGCGATGTCGTCGGGTAGGACAATCGAGACGTCCATGCTCGGCCTCCTGTGATGCTGGCCGCTACTAGCGCGGGTCGCGGAGCTTTTCCCACTCGGGGCGCTTGTCGGCGTCTTGTAACGCCTTGCGGAGGTCGCCGATCTGGTCGCGCAGGACGGCGGCCTTCTCGAACTCCAGCTCGGCGGCGGCGGCTTTCATCTGCTTCTCTAGCTCCTTGATGAGTTTCGCCAGCTCGACGGGGGCCATGTCGCCCGCCACCTTGTAGGGGGCCTGCTCCTCGGCCACCTGCCTGACGCGCTCGATCTGGTCGCGCACGGCCTTGATAATGGAACGCGGTTCGATGCCGTGGGCGATGTTGTACGTCTCCTGGACGCCGCGACGGCGGTTGGTCTCGTCGATGGCGCGGCGCATGGAGTCGGTGACGTTGTCGGCGTACATGATGACCGTGCCGTTGACGTGGCGGGCGGCGCGGCCGATGGTCTGGATGAGGGCCTGCTCGGAGCGCAGGAAGCCCTCCTTGTCGGCGTCGAGGATAGCGACCAGGGACACTTCCGGCAGGTCCAGGCCCTCGCGCAGCAGGTTGATGCCCACGACCACGTCGTAGGTCCCCTGGCGCAGGTCACGTAGAATCTCGATGCGCTCCAGAGTCTGAATCTCGGAGTGCAGGTAGTGGACCTTGACGCCCGACTCGGCCAGGTAGTCGGCCAGGTCCTCGGCCATGCGCTTGGTCAGGGTCGTGACCAGGACGCGCTCGCCCCGCTCGACGCGGTGGCGAATCTCGCCCAGCAGGTCGTCGATCTGGCCCTTGGTGGGCTTGATGGTCACCTGCGGGTCGATGAGGCCTGTGGGGCGGATGATTTGCTCGACCACCTGGCCTTCGGGCGGGCGGCTATGCTGCATCTCGTAGGGGCCGGGCGTCGCCGAGACGTAGACGATCTGGTGAATGTGCTGCTCGAACTCGTCCCAGGTCAGCGGGCGGTTGTCGAGCGCCGACGGCAGGCGGAAGCCGTACTCGACCAGGGTCTCCTTGCGCGAACGGTCGCCCTTGTACATGCCGCCGATCTGGCCAATCGTAAC
>CAZJJF010000130.1:0-9135 GCA_964546245.1 uncultured Anaerolineales bacterium | reverse complement strand
CGCGCTTGAAGTAGTCGCCGAAGGAGAAGTTGCCGAGCATCTCGAAGAAGGTGTGATGCCGTGGCGAAGGGCCGACGTTCTCCAGGTCATTGTGCTTGCCCGACACGCGCATGCACTTCTGGGACGTTGCGGCGCGCGGATAGCTGCGCTTTTCCGTACCGAGGAACGTATCCTTGAACTGGACCATACCCGCGTTGGTGAACAACAGCGTTGGGTCATCCGGGACCAGGGGCGAGCTGGCGACAACGGTATGGCCGTTGTGCTGGAAGAAGTCCAGGAACGCCTGGCGAATCTCTGCGCTGGTCATCTTGCTGATCATACTGCCCTTCCTGCGCCGACTGGCCGCCGAGGTGGCGACAGCCGACTCGACGAATTGTAGTGACGGCTCCATGCCATGTCAACAAAAAAGGCCCGTCCTTGACGAAGGACGAGCCGCAGCCCGTGGTACCACCTTGCTTGGGGGCTATGCCCCCCACTCATGGGCGCCCGCGCGATGCGCCCTGCCCCGCTAACGGGGGGCGACCGGCCACGACTACTGGCGCAGCTGCGCGTTGGCCGTGGCGTCTCCGGGGTGGCGTTCCGCTCGCGCTACGGGCCGGGCTTCCACCGCCCCCGACTCTCTGCGCCGCGCCATCGAGCGTACTCTTCCCCATCCTCGACTAGCTATGTGCGCCCAATTATAGCCCCGTTCGCCCGCCATGTCCAACCCAAATGGCCGATTCGCCCATCCTCTTTCTGGCCGATTGTGCCCGCCATGAACGCATAGCCTGTGCTGACTACACGAAGACCAGCGGCAAATGACCAGCGACCAGGCTGCCCCTACTGGGCGGGGGACTGGGCGGCGGCGGGAGGGCGGCGCAACGGAGCGCTTACCTCGTGGAAGAAGCCCAGAATCTCGCGGTACGACTGAAGCATGCCCGTCTCGTAGTAGGGGATGCCGTTCTTCTCGCAGTAAGCCTGGACGATGACCTGGCTCTCGCGCAGGCGATTGCGCGGCATGGTCGGGAACAGGTGATGCTCGATCTGGTAGTTCAGGCCGCCGTACCAGAAATCGATGACGGGGTGCGACACGACGTTGCGCGCCGTGACCACCTGGCGATGCAGGAAGTCGATGGGGTCGTCCTTCTCGATGATGGGCATGCCCTTGTGGTTGGGGGCGAAGACCGAGGCCAGGTACAGCCCGAATACCGCCTGCTGCACCAGAATCCACACCAACCCGCCCCAGAAGCCCATCAGCGCGAAGGCCAGCCCCATGAGCCAGACCAGGCTCAGCACGACCAGTACAGCCTCCAGCTTCCATTGGCGGGGGCGCTTGTCGAACAGGAAGCGCAGGCTATCGACGTGCATGCCCCAGCCCTGCAAGGTACACAGGGGGAAGAAGAAGGCTGCCTGGTGCTTGACGATGAAGCGTTGCAGGCCGCGCTTTTCCAGCGCCTGCTCCTCGGTGAAAGCCAGCACCGGGATATCGATGTCGGGGTCGAGGTCGAGCTGGTTGGGGTTACTGTGGTGGGCGTTATGCTTGTCCTCCCACCAGCCGCGGCTAATGCCGATGATGAGATTGCCGGCGATCAGGCCCAGGATGTCGCGCCGCCAATCCGTCTTGAGAAACTGACGATGGCCCAGATCGTGGCCCATGAAGCCAATCTGCGTAAACACGAAAGCCAGAAAGACGGCGTCGAGCAGCCGCAGCCAGTAGTTATCGACGGCGATGAGGAACGCCAGCGCCGCGGCCAGCATCACGGCATTCCGAATCACCTGGGCTGTGTAGTAGCCGGGCTGCTTCTCCATGAGGCCGCGCTCGCGCATCATGCGCTTGAGTTCGGCGTAGCTGGCATGGTCCGACGCGCTCGGCGTGTGAGCGGCGGCGATGAAGGTCGGGTCCAGGCCGGGCGACTGGGCGGGGGCGGCGGGCATAGGGGAGTGTCCTCAGGGTTCGATGTGACGGTAGAGAGCTTCCATGATAGCATCAACCGGCGTATTCCCCAAGCGCAGGCGCCAGGAGAGCGCGCCCCCAGTGGGCGCGCTCTCGATTGAATGCCAGGGCGCGACTCAGTCGTCGAGGACGAAGGTGACCAGCATATTCACCTGGTATTCGATGATCGCTCCTTCCTCGACACGGACCGTCTGTTCCTTGATCCACGCGCTCTTGACGTTGCGCAGGGTCTTGTTGGCCCGCTCCACTCCCAGTTTTGCAGCGTCGTCGAAGCTCTTATTCGAAGTCGCGCTAATCTCAGTGACACGAGCGACGGACATGATGCACCTCCTTAAGGGGTCCACGCGCCTGGCGCGCCATAGGTGGCGTTACCACCATTATAGGGCGGTTGAGAGCGCAGCACAAGGGGTCAGCTGCCGTCCGATGCTGTTTTCGAGACTCATCGCGGCCTATGGGCGCAGCGCCGGCCTGGTCGTATCTGGCTGGCCTGGGCACAGGGGCGTGAAGCCCTCGAAGTCGAAGTGGGCGAAGGGTTGGCCGTAGTATTGAATCGGGAAACCCTCGGAGGCGGCAGCGACATCGCCCGGCGCCACGGCCGCCTGGGGTACGAACCGCTCCACCTTCACCGCCGCCAGCCCCACGACATTGCGCACGAACTGGCCGTTGCCGTCGAACACGTCGTGCTCCCAGTAGGTAGCGCTGATGACGGCGCTGCCCTTGAAGCCTGGGCTGATCCACCCCCACGTTGACAGGTCAATGTACTCGACCTGCTTCTCATTCAGCTTCTCGCACACGAAATCTAGCAGGCCGTTCTGATCATAGACGAAGAGGGCGAAGTCCGTGAAGCCCGGCTTGGGAACCAGGTTTTGAATCGCAAGCTCCGTCTGCACCTGGAGGGCGTTGCCGCGCTGGAGGAAGCTGGGAATGGCAATGAGGCCAACGCCGGAGTAGGAGTTGTACCACGAGCACCACGCCGTGGGCGCGCCGCTGCCGCAGCCCACCTGCCAGACGTAACCTTGTTCCTGGGGGAACAAGTTGTAGGCGATTGCCTGTACAGGTGTGGTGCGGGCGGCGCTGGCGTACTGGGTTAGCTCCGCGACAGCCGCCAGCGGGGGCGCCATCGCCAGGCCTTCGCCCGGCGCCTGCCATACCTGGCTCTCCACCCGTACTGCGCCCACGTACTGACCGGGCAGATTATTGACCAGGGGCAGGTAGAAGCTTTGCTCGCCGCGCGGGCAGACCCAATCGACCAGAGTGGTGATGACACCGCCCTTATGATCGAGGAAGTAGACTTTAACTTTGGCCGCCATAACGCCCGACATGTTCTGCACGTAGATGCGCGTATCCCAACCGTTCTGCTCGCGGTACAGCAGCGGGCCGTAGAGGACCTCGGACCCACCCTGCACGTCGGCGCAATGACCGCCCAGGGCGAAGCACAGCGACGCCGGCCGGCCGTTGTAACTCATCAGGGCCAATGAGCCGACCTGATCGACGACGATGCCCAGCGGCTGGCTGGCGCGGATCCAGACGCTGCCCACGAAGCCGGGCGGGAGACAGCCCGCCACGGAGAAGCGTTCCGAATAGCCGGGTGCGAGCGCCATTACCTCGCATACCTGGGCGCGCAGGCAATCATCCTGGGCCTTGAACCACAGCTCGATGCTGGTACACGCGGAACCGCTGTTCTGAAGGTAGAGCCACGAGTTCATGCCCATGAAGCCCGAATAGACGACGGGGGCATAGTAGGCGAACCCACCAAAGACCGGGTCGTAGCGCCCGTCCATCATGGCGGAGACACCGCTATAGGCGGCGCTGACAACCTTGGTCCTGTCGCCCTCACTCGCGCTGCGCCGAATCACCTCGACCGCGATCGGCTCGCCGGCGAAAGGGTCCCAGTCGAAGGGGAAGCCACCCGGCGTCATGTTGATGCCCGGCCAGGCCTGGGGCCACTTGCCGGCCTTGCGGAATGCATCCAGGTCGAGGCAGTCCCACGTCAGCGGGTCGAAGCTGAAGGCGATGGCGCTGCGAGCTGCAGGCGAGACCTGATTGCTGGTCCAGATCCAGCTCGAACCGGGCTTGAGGAGGCCGGTGCACTCCATCTTGAAGGGCGCCTGGACTTGAGGCTCGCAGTAGCCGGGGCTTTGCGCGAAGAGGAGCAAGGCGATCTTGGTGCGAGTCGCCCCTACGTTCTGCGCCTCGATAATCCAGTCTACGGGCTGACTGGTCCCCGCCACCTCACCCAGTACAGGTAGCTGCACGTAGGTTCCCGGCGTCGGGTCCGCCAGAGCGACCTCGCCGCCGATGGAGGCCATGCCCAGCGTCAGGCCGAGGGCCAGAGCCACAAACAATACGATGATCCCAAGCGCGCGTCGCACCACAACCTCCCCAACCTGATTCCTATGTTCGCGGCGCAGCCTGGTGGCTGCCAGGCTCTCTGCTAGATGCCCCACTCCTACCATGTGTAACGTGATTCGTCGGATGGGAGATACGCAAACGCCGCCAGTTGCCCGGCAGCGCGATGTGGGGTAGTATGGACGGCGCTGGCTGACAATGACATCCGCCGGGGAGGCCTGCCATGGACAACAACGCGATGAAGACGATTTTCGAGTTCGAGGGTGCGTATGGCGGCCGCCAGAGTCGCGACCAGGTGATACGCGCCCTGCGTGAGGCCCTGGCTATCCTGGAAATCACCCGCGCGCGGGATGTGCTATGCCCACCATTCCGCATTCAGGCTAACGTCGAGGAGGAGTGATGGCTGGGCGCGACAAGCGCTTCATCGCCGTGGCCGGCAACATCGGTGTTGGCAAGTCGACTCTCACAGGGCTGATGGCCCAGCGGCTCGGCTGGAAGCCCTTCTTCGAGGCCGTCGATGATAACCCTTATCTCGCCGACTTCTACGGCGACATGTCGGCATGGTCCTTTCACTCCCAGGTGTTCTTTCTGTCGCGGCGGCTCCAGCACCATCGTCACATTCTCGACCACCCGACCAGCGCGCTCCAGGATCGTTCCGTATACGAGGACGCCGAGGTCTTTGCCGCCAACCTGCACCGCCAGGGCCTGATGAGCCAACGCGACTACGCCACGTATCGCGACCTGTACGAGGGCGTCAATCTGTTCCTGCCGCCGCCCGATCTGATCGTCTATTTGCGGGCCTCGGTCGATACCCTGTTGCGGCGCATCCAGCTGCGTGGCCGAGCCTATGAGCGGGGTATCGACCCCGAATACTTGACGCGCCTGAACATCCTCTACGACGAGTGGATCGACCGCTTCGCCTTGTGCCCGGTGCTCACCGTGCCCGCCGATGAGCTAGACTTCGTGTGGCACACGCCGCATCTAGAGTTGATCGTCCAGAAGGTTGAGGAGCGGCTCAGCGGCCAGGAGGTCGTCCGCTTCGACCTGTGAGCGCGCATTGGCTCCTTGACCCGCTTGGGGCCTGGACGTATCATACGTCCCACGCGATTCGCGTTTCAAGGTGGGCGGGTTATGGCAACTGCCAAGAAGTCTCCATCGCTGGAGCCGGTGAACCGTGTCGAGTTCAACGCCGCCATCATTCACTTCTACCGAGGTGAACTGGGGCGCGCCGACCACTGGCGCAGCCGTCTGGACACGACCACCAACTGGGCCATCGTCACCACCGCCGCCAGCATGAGCTTCGTGTTCGGCAACCGTGACAATGATGCCGTCGTGTTGCTGCTCGTGTCTCTCCTTGTCTTCTTTTTCCTGGTCACTGAGTCGCGCCGCTATCGCCATTATGACATCTGGCAGAATCGCTTGCGCCTCCTTGAGACTGACTATTTCGCCCCCATGCTCATGGGCTATACGCCCGGTCAGACGTGGCGCGATGTCCTGGCCCGTGACTTACAGGAGCCGCGCTTCAGAATCTCCATGCTGGAGGCAATGGGCTGGCGTCTCCGCCGAAATTACATCCCCATCTTCGCCATTCTCCTCGCAGCCTGGTTTCTCAAGTTGTACGCGACACCCTTCCCTGTCACCTCGCTGCAACAGTTCATCGACCGTGCAGCTGTCCCGCCTATCCCCGGCATTGTTATCCTCATGATCGGCGCCATCTTCAATAGCTTCCTCTTCTGGGTTGCCGTTTCCACGCGCAACCTGCGCGGCGCCAGTGGCGAGATTCTGCCACGGGATGTGCCC
Source organism: uncultured Anaerolineales bacterium (assembly GCA_964546245.1). Lineage (GTDB taxonomy): Bacteria > Chloroflexota > Anaerolineae > Epilineales > JAHCIE01 > JAHCIE01. The sequence continues at coordinate 3,053 of CAZJJF010000130.1, read as the reverse complement.
GATGAGATGCTGTCCAATCGCCCCCATCCCGCTCCATGACCGCGACGCTCGTCATTCTGGCCGTCGCGTTCGTTCTTCTGCTGAGCGACCGGATCCGCGCCGACCTGATCGCCTTGCTTGTCGTCCTTGCTCTCAGCCTGTCGGGTGTCCTCACCGCCGACCAAGCGTTTTCCGGCTTCAGCCAGGGCGCGGTCGTCACCCTGTTCGCTATCTTCGTTATTGCCGAGGGCCTGCGGCGGACCGGCGTCACCGAGCAGGTGGGGGAGTGGCTGCTGCGGGTGGGCGGGCGAGCCGAAGCGCGCCTGGTAGTCACGGTCATGGGCGCGGCAGCGGGGCTGTCCCTGTTTATGAACAACATCGCCGCCGCGTCGGTGCTGCTGCCGGCGGTGTCGGGCGTCGCCCGTAAGGCGGGGGTCAGCGCGTCGCGCCTGCTCATGCCCCTCGCCTTCGCCACTACCCTCGGTGGCATGGCTACCCTGTTCACCACCACCAACATCATCGTCTCTAGCTATCTGGTCAGCCAGGGGTTGCCTGGTTTCGGCGTCCTCGACTTCTTGCCCATCGGCATCCCCGTCGTCGCAGCCGGCATCCTGTATATGGCCTTCTGGGGCCGCCGCAGCCTGCCTACCCAGTCGCCCGCCGAGCGGTTGCAGGCCGACCGCCAGGCTGAGGGGGATCTGGTGGACATCTATCGCCTGGGCGAGCGGCTCTTCCGCGCCCGTATTCCTGATGGTTCGACCCTAATAGGCAAACTGCTGGCCGAGGTCCCTCTGCGCCAGACCTATCACGTCAACGTTGTCGCCATTGAGCGCGACGGCCACGCCACGCTAGCCCCCTCGCCCCAGACGGTGTGCGAGCGGGGCGACATTCTGACTCTCCAGGGCGATATTGAGGATTTTCGCGCCCGCGACACAGAGCCATATCTAGAGATTCTCCCCCCGCGCGTCTGGCAGCAGGACGACCTTGCCGTCGATGGTGTCGTCATCGTCGAGGCCATTCTCTCGCCGCGCTCGGCTCTGATTGGGCAGACCCTCGCTGAGGCTCACTTCCGCACGAAGTATGGTATGACAGCGCTGGCGGTGTGGCGCCAGGGCCGACCCATACGCATCAACCTGGCGGGCCGGCGGCTAGAGTTCGGTGACACGCTGCTCTTACAAGGGCCGCGTCGCCGCCTGGCCACCCTGCGCACCGAGCCTGACATTATCATCTTTCGCGAAGAAGGTGGAGCAACCAGCATCAGGCGCAAGGGCTGGCTGGCGCTCGGTATCCTGGTTTCGGCTGTCGCTATCAGCGCGAGCGGCCTTCTCCCGACGGCCGAGGCAATGCTGGCGGCGGCCGTTCTCATGGCGTTGGGCAAGATTCTCAGCATGGATGAGATCTACCGATCGGTCGAGTGGCGCAGCATCTTCCTGGTGGCGGGCCTGCTACCCCTCGGCCTGGCGATGACCCAGACGGGCGCGGCGGCCTTTCTGGCTGATGGAATCATCGGATTCGTCGGGCCGGCCGGCCCCTACGCGCTCCTGGCCGGGCTGGTTGTGTTCACGGCCCTGATTACCCAGGCCATGAGCAGCCAGGCTGTGGGGGCTGTGGTCGCACCCATCGCTATCCAGGCGGCCCACCAGGTGAACGCCGATCCGCGCGCCATGGCGATGGGGGTGGCCCTCGCCACTTCGCTGGCCTTCGTGACCCCGGTGAGTCATCCGGTCAACATCCTGGTCATGGGCGCGGGTGGCTACCGCTTTCGCGACTACCTGCGCGTGGGCCTGCCCCTGGCCGTTATTGTCCTCGCCATCATCCTCGCGCTGATGCCCGTCTTCTGGCCGCTGACGCCGCGTGCCTGATACAGCATCTCTCACGGGGGGTTAATGCTGGCCTCACGGTGGGTTAATGTGGGTGCGCTAGACTACCAACCGTGGACGAGAGTCCAATCCCCCCTTGATAGAAGCCCGATGATGCCCGCGGCGGGGCATGCTTCGGGCTTCTATTATTGTGCGTCCCCGGTTGGCGGCGAGTTTTAGCTCGGCTCCGTTGCCTTGTGGCGTTTCGCGCGTCTTGATAGTATCGCCCTTGAGAAACGCGGTCAGCCGCGGCCCCTCGGAGAAACCTATGTCGCTAGCCCTGATTCGCTGGATTGCCCTGGCCTTGCTCGTGGTGGTGGGCGCGGGGGCCGCTCTGGCCGCGCCTGCGCCGCACGCCCGCGCCTCGCTGCCTGAGACCTACTTCGTTGAGAGCGTCTGGCCGCTGAGCGTAGCAGGGGTCGCCGCCGCCCCGGCCGGCCTGACCATCGCCCCAGATGGCGGGCTGTACGCTGCGAGCGCGCGCTTCGTCCCGACCACCGCCCAGGACAGCCTGGCGCGTGTTGGCCCCGACGGCTCCCTGGCATCGGTTGTCACCTCTAGCAATTTCGCCAACGCTATCGGTGTCGATGGCAGCGGCCGCCTGTACCGCCTGCTGGCCGACCGGTTGCTGCGCTATGCCAGCGACGGCCAGGACCCGCAAACAGCGCAGGGCGCGCTGACGGCGGCCACCAGCCTCGCCGTGGTAGGCGCGCCGGCCGGCCCTATCGTCTACGTGGCGGCCGGTTCGGGCCTGACGCGCTTCGTCAACTTCAAGCAGGATATCACCTGGAGCGCGGGGGTGTCTTTCACTACACCCATCGCCGTGGCAGCTACTCCGGATGGGATGCTGGTCGTCGCCGACGCGGCAACGCGACAGGTCATCCACCTCGCCACCAATGGCGCGCCAGTCGGCATGCCCTTCACCCTGGCCGAGCAGGCTGGCCCGCTGCGGGTAGCGGTCGGCCCCGACGGAAGCATCTTCGTCCTGACCACCGATAGCCAGGTGCAGAAGTACGCCCCCGACGGCACGCTGCTGGCGAGTTGGGGGGCGGCCGGCTCGCAGCCGGGCCAGTTCCTCTACCCGCGCGACATTGCGGTCGGCGCGGATGGCCGTGTCTACGTCGCCGACACCGATAACCGCCGCCTCCAGGTCTTCCGCTCACTGGTAGCGGGGGAGGCGACACCGACGCCCATGCCGACGCCCAATCCCAATCC
>CAZJJF010000129.1:765-9143 GCA_964546245.1 uncultured Anaerolineales bacterium | reverse complement strand
GGGGCGCGGGGTGTTTTCCGGGGCCCCCCCCCCCCCCCCCCCACCTGTCTAAACCCCGGGGGGGGGGGGTGGGTCGTCGGTCGTCGCTCAGGCGGCTTCGCGGGCGCGCCATTGCATCGTGTACAGGTTGAAGTACGCCTCACGGCGCGCCAGCAGTTCCTGGTGCGTCCCGCGCTCGACGATGCGCCCGTCGTCGATGACACAGATCAGGTCGGCATTGACGATGGTGCTCAGGCGGTGGGCAATGACGAAAGCCGTACGACCCTGGAGTAGCCGCCGCAGCGCCGCCTGAATCACCTGCTCGGTCTGCGTATCGACGCTGGATGTGGCCTCGTCGAGAATCAGGATGCGCGGGTCCGCCAGCAGGGCGCGGGCGAAGGATACCAGTTGACGCTGGCCCACGCTCAGATTCGTCCCCCCCTCCCCCACCGTCGTCTCATAGCCATCCGGCAGCCGGGCAATAAAGTCGTGGGCGCCCACCGCGCGGGCTGCCTCCATAACCTCGTCATCCGTCGCATCCAGGCGGCCATAGCGGATATTCTCGCCGATGGTCCCGGCGAACAGGACAGGCTGCTGGAGAACGATACCCATCTGCCGGCGCAGCGAGGCCATCGTCACGTGGCGAACATCGTGCCCATCGATGAGCAATTGGCCCTGGTCAATCTCGTAGAAGCGGCTGAGTAGGCTGACAATGGAACTTTTGCCTGCGCCCGTCTCGCCGACGAAGGCGACGGTCTGCCCCGGCTCCACAGCAAGGTTGATGTCCTTCAGAATGGGCGTGATGCCATCATAGCTGAAGGTGATGTGACGTAGTTCCACCTCGCCCCGTAGCGGCGGTAGCTCGTAGGCGTCGGGGGCATCGACAAAGGCAGCCGGCGTATCCAACAACTCGAAAAGGCGCTCGCTGGAGGACATGGTATTCTGCAGGTTACTGTAGCGCATGGACAGGTCACGAATCGGGTCGAAGAAGCGATCCACGAAGATGATGAAAGCCACCAATACGCCGGGGCTAGAGTTGCCTTGCAGGACCTGCCAGCCGCCGAAAAGAATCACGATGGATGTCGCCACCGCGCCCAGAATGTCGACGGTGGGGAAGAAGATGGCGCTCAACAGCCCGGCGCGGATGTTGGCGTCGCGCAGCGCCTGATTCAGTTGGTCGAAGTGCGCCAGGTTGCGCCCCTCGCGGCTAAAGGACTGCACAACACGCACGCCGTTGATATTCTCGGCAAGGTTGCCGGTCAGCACCGACTGGCGGCGTTTAGCGGCGCGGAAGGTCTCGCGCACGTAGCGCCGCCAGATGACCGTCGCCAGCAGCATGACGGGAATGACCGTCAGGGTCAGTAACGCCAACCGCCAATCCATCATAAACATGGCGATCACAATGCCGATGAGGATGGCGGCGGAGCGAAACACACCGATAAACGACCAGGTAACGAAGTCCTGAATCGTGCCCACGTCGGACAACAGGCGCGACATGAGCCGACCGACGATGAAACGATCGTAAAAGCTGAGGGTCATGCGCTGGAGATGGGCGAACAGTTCCGTGCGCAGATCGAAGATGACCAGGTTACCGACATAGCCCATGAGGCGTGTCCGCTCGTGGGTACCTACATACTCGACCAGCGCGGCGAAGACGAACACACCCACCCACATGCCCAGCACACGGACATTGCCCGGCAGAATACCCTGGTCGATGGCGTGGCTGACAATAGGCGGCCCGGCAACGCTGGCAATCGCCTGGAGCGTCTGGTAGAAGAGGGCCAGCAACACCATACGCTGATAGGGGCGCAGATAGCCCACCAGGCGACGCGCCAGAAGCGGGTCGTAGGCCTGGCCGAGGCGGTCCTCCTTGTCGCTAAGGCGCTCGATCAGCCGCGACTGGTCGGCCTTGGTCTCATTCAAGGGAGCGGGCGTCGCGCCGCTACTGCTCGTGCCCGCTGACCCGCCGATGGCGGGAGCCGTCTTCATCTCAGTCATGGCCTTGCCTCCGACCACGGTCGCCGTAACCGGCCGCCAGTTCAGACGGAACGCGCAAGGGGCGCAGCGCCCCCTCGGCGCCGGCAGCTTCCTCCTGATCGCGCAGCTGCAAATCGTAGATGGTGCGGTACAAACCCGGCTGGGCCAGCAACTCCGTGTGTGTCCCGCGCTGGACGATGCGCCCCTGTTCCAGGACCAGAATCTGATCGGCATTCTTGAGAGTCAGCAGGCGCTGGGCAATGACAAAGGTGGTCCGGCCACGCATCAGGTGAGCCAGGGCCTGCTGAATCTCGTGCTCGGTAGCCGGATCGACGCTACTCGTCGCGTCATCAAGAATGAGGATCCGGGGGTCCATGAGCAGCGCGCGGGCAATGGCAAGGCGCTGCCGTTGGCCGCCGGACAACGTCACGCCGCGCTCGCCTACCTCGGTCTCGTAGCCATCGGTAAGGTGTGCAATGAAGTCGTGCGCACCAGCGGCGCGGGCGGCGGCGACGATGTCATCGCGGCTCGCCTCCGGGCGGCCGTAGGCAATGTTCTCCTCGATGGTAGCCGAGAACAGGAAGGTATCCTGCAACACGAGGCCAATCTGCTGCCGCAATGAGCGGAGGGTGACGCCGCGAATATCTCGGCCGTCCACGCGGACTGCGCCTTGGGTCGGATCGTAGAAGCGCGGGATGAGACTGACAATGCTGCTCTTGCCGGAGCCTGTCAGGCCCATCAAGGCCACCATCTGGTTCGGCTCACTGCGAAACGATACGTCCCTCAGGACCGGCGCATCGCCATAGGCAAAGGACACTGCGTCGAACTCCACGTAGCCTTCGATGGGTGGTAGATCGACGGCATCGGGGGCATCGGTAATGTCAGATGCCGTGTCCAGAATCTGGAAGACACGTTCGCCGGAGGCAAGGGCCTGGGAGACGCGGTCAACGACAAAGCCGAGGCGTTGGGTAGGCATAGCCAGCATGACCAGATAGGCGTTAAATGCCACCAGCGTGCCCACCGTCAGCGCCCCGTCGATGACCATGCGCCCGCCAAACCACAGGATGAGCGCGGTGCTGGTGGCGATGATCAGAGTCAGAGCCGGGAAGTAAGTGGACCAGGTACGGACGATTTCCTGGCGCTTCTCGTTGAAGTGGACGTGCTGCTGGTAGAAGCGCTCCGTCTCGTAGGGTTCGCGGGCGAAGGCCTTGACGACCCGGATGCCCGCCAGGTTCTCCTGCAACGTGGTGCTGAGGACGGCGGTGCGCTCCTGGGCGGACTGCCACAGCGGCCGCATTCCCAGCCCGAAGCGCAGGCTGACACCGACCAGGAAGGGCATGGGCAGCAGCGCGATGAAGGCCAGACGAGTGTCCACCGAGAACAGCAGCACGACCGTCGCCACGAACAGGACGATGATGCCAATCAGGTCCATCGCGCCCTGACCGGTAAAGCGCATGATCTGCTCTACGTCCGACGTGGCGCGGCTCATCAGCTCACCCGTCTGCGTCCGGTCGTGGTAGGCGAAGGAGAGAAATTGCAGCTTGCTGTAGAGTTGGTTGCGCATGTCGTAGGCGATATCCTGCGACAGACGCTCCGCGCCGTAGAGCTGCATGAAGCTGAACCCGGCCCGCACCACCACCAGGACCACGATGAGGACCGCCGCCGCCACGATCACGCGAAAATCATTGTCTTGCAGGCCGCGGTCGATCACCACCCGCAGAATCCAGGGCACGGTGAGGGCCAGGGCGGTAGCGGCCAACATCGAGGCGTAGGTGAGTGTGGCTAGCCTGGTGTAGGGACGAACGTAACCCAGAAGTCGTCTCAGAATTGACATGGTATGACTCTATCACATCTCGGCCGTCGCTGCATCGACCGGCTGGGCGATGGGCGCATCCGCTGTTCGGCCCCGCCCACCAGGCAGCATCAGGGCAAATCCGGTTCCCGCGAGGGCGATGAGAGACAGGCCGGTTAGCATGGCGGTCAGGCCGATATGGTCAGCGATAATGCCGCTAACAGCGACGCCGATGCCGCCAGCAATGAAGGTGAACCCCAGGGCCAGGCCGCTCATGATGCCGATACCGCGCGGGAGCAACTCCTGGGCCATGACCAGGGTAATCGGAAACGACGCGCCCATGACGATGCCCAGCACGGGCGCGATGACGAACATGAGTGGGCCGGGCACATTCAGCAGCAGCAGCAAGAGCGGCCCCAGAACGGCCAGCGAAGTGACGATGATGGGCTTGCGGCCAATCCGGTCGGCCATAAAACCGCCGAACAGCCCGCCGAAGGCCAGCGGCAACAGCATGGCAAACATGAGGTTGCTGGTCATCGTCACCGAGTAGCCTTGCGCGGTGAGCCATTGGGGTAGATAGGTCGTCAGGGATGAGTGGACCCACTGCCGGGTAAAAATAACCATGATGAGAGCCAGGGCCGCGCCGAGAGCCATGGGGCGATGCTCGTTCAACGCGGCGGCCGAGGCTTTGGCGTCCGCTGCCGGGATACGCTTGACAGCGGGGGCCAGATAGATCTGAAGGAAGCCGAGAATGAAGCCAGCGCTCGTCAGGGCCAGGACGGCGGCCTGCCCCACGGCGGCGAAGGCGAAGCGCGCAACGATGGGGCCAAAGGCGAAACCGGAGTTGCCGCCAAGCATAAAGATGGAGACGCCGGTCGCCTTCTGCCTACCGCTCGCCAGGGCGGCGTTGGCCGCGCCCTGCGGGTGGAAAGCCGCCGAGCCGAGACCCGCCAGCGGCGCGAGGGCAATCAGCATGGCGTAGGAGTTCGCCGAGCGCATCAGCCCCGTGGCAACGGCAATGACGATGATGCCACCCGCCGCCAACCCGCGCCCCCCCCAACGGTCAGCCAGCCAGCCGAAGAAGGGTTGCGTGAGCGACGAGGTCAGGGTGAAGGCGGTAGACACCAGACCCACCTGGGCATAGGACAGCCCCAAAGGGCCGGTCAACGCCACCAGGATCAAGGGCAACATGCCCGAGTACATGTCCACGCTGAAGTGGCCGAGCGTGACGGCCATGAGGGCCTTGTTGCGAAGCCAGAAGAGCATGGGCTAAGTCCTTTGACGTCGGGGGCTAGGCCAGGAACGCCCGGAGGAACGTAACAAAGTCGCGCCCGGCAATACGGTCGACCGAGTAATACTTGACACCATTATCGCGGCGCACACGCACCAGCGACACGCGCTCCAGCAGGCCAAGATGGCGCGATGCCGTCGGCTGCGAGATGCCCAGCGCGGCGACCAGGCTATCCTGGGTATGCTCGCCAGACTGAAGCAGAGCCAGGATGTGCAGGCGCGTCTCGTCGGCCAGGGCTTTCAGCGGTGGGAAGAGATGCACCACCTCAGGCGTCGACGGCTCGGCGCTGCGGCCAGCAGCCACTGTGCGGGCATTGAAACTGACATAGGCGCGCGGCCCGCTGGTAACCACGTAGAAGTAGGGGCCGATGTGGGGTGAAGGAACGAAGATGACTTCCGCTGCCTGCGCCAGGGTCAGATGGGACTCGTGGGGCAGCGTGCGGCCTGTCACTGCGCCGAAGATATCGTCAATCTGGCCCCGATAGAGTTGGCGGCGATGATAGGCCAGCGCCCCCCGCAACAGGTCCGCCTCCCGCGCCAGCGAGGGGCCATAGTGATGGGTGGCGAACGCCCCCAGAAAATGGGTCAGACGCTCATGCAGCAGGGCGGGCCGCATCAGTAGGGCCTCGGCCAGCTCAGAGTCGAAGTACACGGGGGCCCCGCCCCGCCGCGCCCGTTGGTCATCGACGTAGCGCGCCAGCAACCCAGCCAGCGGCATGCCCGTGTCGCCGGGGGCCACGCACTCGGCCACGTCGCAGACGAAGCGCGCCGCCAGATCAGCGTAGAAGGCACTGGGCTGGTCGTCCAGGTAGGCCAGATAGGCTTCCAGGTCGCGCCACGCGGCAGCATCGTCGGCCAGTGCGAGAATCGGAGGCTGTTGCCCGCGCACCACCATGCCAAGCAGCGGCGTCAGCGTCGCCACATCCCGGCGGCCTTGCGGCCCCAGAGCGGCGGCAGTTTCGTAGACCCACTCACTGAACCCTGAGCGCCACGGCGCTTTCACAATCAGGCTCAAAGTGGCGAACAGGTCGTGAGGCAGGGAGAAATCAAAGCCGACACTCAAGGTGGGCGTGGCCTCAATGAGGTCAGGGAGCATACTTCCGCCAATCGTTATTCACATATCCGAATAACATGATAGGCGGAAGTATAGGACGGGTCGAAGGACAATGCAAGTTCAGCCAGGCATTGCGCACGCTTATCGCAGGTTCTGCCCCTTGATGAGAACTGGCAGGTACGATGTCCGCTGCACGCCGCTCTGCTCCTCGGGCGTGAGAATATCGACGTAGGTCGTGGAGCGGGCAATGATCTGATCTACGCCCCCGATGCGCATCGATGGGTCCACCTCGACCAGAGGATTCGTCTGCAAGCCCTTGACGGTCGAGAGGCCGACGGTATCGCCCGCCTGCACCGCGCCAGCAATGGCCTCCATCTCGACATCGACGACCCGCGTGCAGGCCGCCGGCAATAAGGGCAGCTCAACGGGTGCATTGGCGTCCACCTCGTACCAGATGCGCCCTCGCTCGCGCCCGTCGACCGTCTCGCGCTGAATGGCGGCGCGGATCGGGTTATTGCTGAACGGGCTGCCGTCGATGGCGCGGAAGCCCTTGACCCGCAGCCTGGCTGGATCAAACTCGGCAATGAAGGTGAGCTTGGTGATCTGCGGCAACGGAGCCTCGAACGCCGCGACGCAGATAGGCACGGCGAAGTTGTCGCCAGGACTAACGCCGCCACGCGGCAACGCCGTCAGGTCGAAAAAGGCGAGGGACTTCGCCATGACCGGCGAGGGCGGATTGGGGGCTGGGTACGCCGGAACGACCGGCGGCGGGACGGGGGGCGTTGGGCCGGGGGTAAAGCCAGGCCCAGCCGGGGTGTTGGTAAAGATGTCGCGCCGCGCGCGGCAATTCTTGAAGTTGAGCGCGCCCACCAGAGTCTCGTGGGTGAGGGGCAATTGTATGTACAGATAGCCCGCATCCAGAGCTGTCAGGGCCGGCGGCAGGATGGCGAGACTGTAGGAGCCATCCGCCGCGCTCACCACCTGGCTGGCATTGTCCCGCCCGCTAAGCCTGAGGATCACCGTCGCCTGCGGCACGGCCCGCCCGCGCGGGTCCAGCACGTAGCCGCTTACCGTGCACGAGCCTCCGCCTTGCGCGCTCACAGCCACGAAGACCATCACCGCCACCAGTAGGGACAGCGCGCCACCCACCAGCAGGCGGCGCCACAGGGAGAGATTCACGAAACCTCCTTGAGGGAGACAATAGACGTCGTGGTTAAAGACGATGGCGGCAACGTGAAGTTACGGCGCAGTAACAGAGCGCGGCCGGGCCAGAGTGTGACAACACCGCGTAGGCGACTATAATAACGGCCAGGGGACACCACCCCTAACCAGCGGGAGCACGGTGTTGGACGAAGCCAGCTTGATTCGCCAGGCCCAGCGCGGCGACACGCGCGCCTTCAACGTTCTCGTTCGCGCGCACCAATCGACCGTCTATAACGTAGCGTACCGCATCCTCGGCGACAGCGAAGCCGCGGCCGATGTCGCGCAGGAAGCCTTCCTGAACGCCTACCGCGCCATCGGCACGTTCGACGGCGGGTCATTTCGCGCCTGGCTGATGCGCATCGCCACCAACGCCTGCTACGACCACCTTCGCTATCAGCAGCGACGGCCGGCGACATCGTTGGAAGACATGGTCCCCGACCCCGACATGGCCGAGCCATCGCCCGCGCTGACCGACCGAGGCGAATCCCCCGAGGACTACACGCTGCGCCAGGAACTAAGCCGCCTCATGGAGCGGGGTCTGCAAACCCTGCCGCCCGATCAGCGCGTAACGCTGGTGCTATCGGACATCCAGGGCTATTCCTACGAAGAGATTGCGACAGCGACCGGCGTCGAGCTGGGCACGGTCAAATCGCGGCTGAGTCGGGCACGCGCGCGTATGCGCGACTTTCTGGTAACACAGCGGGAACTTTTGCCCGCCGCCTACCGTCTAGGTAGCTAAGGGCCAACGCAGCCGCGCTCGCCGACCGCCGACACGATGCCAGCCTTCTGACCATCGAGCGCCGCTGCCAGGGTGGAACTGTTGGATGCCTAACCTTGTCGAACGCCCCGTCGACACCGAGCTACTCTCGGCCTATCTCGACGGCGTGCTGACAACCGAACAGCAACGCGACGTGGAAGCTCAACTCGCCGCGAGCGCCGCCTGGCGCGAGGAGTTGGGCAGTCTGCGCTGGTCAATGGATATTGTGCGCCAGACGCCCGATGTCTCGCTGCCCCGCAGTTTCGAGATCCCACACGCGGCCGCGACAGACGCCAGCGCGACTCAGGAGCGCGCCCCGCGACCCT
>CAZJJF010000129.1:0-755 GCA_964546245.1 uncultured Anaerolineales bacterium | reverse complement strand
CACAGCCTGGCTCTACGGCCTCACGCGCGGCGCGGCTGCGGTCTCCGTCGCGCTGCTTATCGCGGTTCTGGGTCTCGACGCCTGGCAGACGACGCGCAACGGCGCGCAGGCGATCTCGATGAGTGCGACAACAGCCAACGTCCCCGTCATCGCGCCGGCCGCGGCCCCTTCAGCCGCCGAGGCGCGGAAGGCGCCGGCCGAGGCCCCAAAGGCGGCAGCGCAACTCCCGGCCCCTGCCATCCAGTCGATGCCGGCTGCCCCCTCCCCCTTCCCGCCTGGTTCCTCCGCAGCCAGCGGCGGTGGCGGCGGCGTAGGCGCGGGCAGCGATGCCAGCAACCCACCCGCGGCGAGTGCGCCGGTCGTGCGGTCGGCGGCCGCGACAGCCGCCCCGGCGGCCGCCGCTGTTCCCTTCGGCCTAGCCACCGCCGCACCCCAGGCCGAGGCGCGGAGCGCGCCTCTTCCGACGGCGCAGCCGACGGTGGCCCCGCGCGCAGTTCCAACACCATCCCCAATGGCGGGCAACCCGTATCGCGCCGCCGAGATCGGGCTGGTGGTGTTGGCCGCCTTGCTCGCCGTGAGCGCCCTCATTCTGCGCGCCCTGACGCGGCGGTGAGGGTGGTAGAAGGTCAAAGGTCGAAAGTTCTACCGAAGGCTAGGCGGTGCGAACAATAGGAACCATGAGGCATAACGAGAGGGGCCTGCGCAGGTGTGCAGGCCCCTCGGATTCACGGCTGTGGGTCGTCGGCCTACGTAAA
>CAZJJF010000128.1:1754-9223 GCA_964546245.1 uncultured Anaerolineales bacterium | reverse complement strand
TCGGCCGGCTCCTGCCCCGGCGGCCACGGGAAGGGGAACGTCTCGAAGGTGGTGGTGGGGGTGTAGCGGGGGTCATTGCCGACACCGAGCCACGTGCCCTGGCGCAACGCCCACAGCTCGTGGGCCTTCGAGTGAAGTACGCCGAAGAAGTAGTCGTCGTCGCGGGCGATGACGATGAGTTGATGGTCAGGCAGCGTTGGATGTTGAAGTAAGGCGAAGAGGCGGTGTTTGGCGACTGTTGGCGTGGCAATATACTGTGGTAGAGGATCAATGGCGGCGCGCAGCGCAGGCCGGGCCTCCATGTGAAGCCACCAGCGGTCGCGGTAGGCGGCTCGATTGTTCTTGAGGCGCTCAGGCTTTACGCCCATCTGCACATATTCAAATGGCGCCTCGTAAAGCGCCGCCTCAGCCTCACTCATGTCCACGCCGAAGTCGATGATCCACATTGCCCGTGGTCGCCGCGTAAGGTCGAGGCCGTTGACCCACGGACGCACCACATCACTATTCGGGCGACCGTTGGGGTTGATCGGCGCGGCTAGCATCTGGCGGGCCACGTCGGCCGGGATGTCGAACGCGCCGCCCTTCGTGTCGCCCATAAAGGCGAGGTTGAAGTTCTCAGGCAGGCGTCTGGCCTGCGTGAGGTCCACCGCGCCTGTCAGATCGGGATTGATCGATTGGACCGACTGCCCATCCAGGTGTCGCTCCGCCTCGCCGCCAGCGTCGAAGCCGACCATCGACACCCGCACGGCAGCCCCGTCGAGCACCCACGGGCGGTCGCTCCAGGCCATGAAAATGTCGCCACTGGCCTTGACCCGCTCCAACACGCGCCGGTTCGCCCCACCCCGGATGGAATTGGTCGCCAGCAATCCGGCGCGGCTCGCGTTACTCGCCTCAATCATGGCCCGCGCTTTCTCGAACCAGTAGGTGACCAGGTCAGCCTCGCGGGGCACGCGGCCATCGTATACCCGGAACAGGTCGTCCACGTACTTGTCGCCCAACTCGGCGCGCAGGCGCTTGCCGCCCAGGAAGGGCGGGTTGCCGATGATGACGTCGGCGGGCGGCCAGGCGGGTTCCACGGGGCGGCCCGCGTCGTCGTGGGCCAGCACGGCGTCCATCTGCCGAATGTTGTCCAGCGGCTTGAGAATCGGCTCGCTGGGGAAGCCGTAGCCGTTGTCGTGGAACCATTGCAGATAGCCGATCCACACCGTCGCCTGGGCCAACTGCTGCGCGTACTCATTCAACTCGATGCCGAGCAGTTGCTGAGGCGAGACGCCGGGCGTGAAGGGCGTCAGGCCAATCTCGCCCGCGAAGCGGCTGACTGCCTTCTCCAGGTCCAGCAACTGCTTGAGGGCCACGTACAGGAAATTGCCCGACCCGCAGGCCGGGTCCAGGACGCGTACCCCGCGCAGACGCTCCACGAAGCCCAGCAGCAGCAGGTTGAGCTCGTGTTCCAGGCGCGTGCGCTGGCCGCGGCTGGTGGGGTCGCTCTTGCCCATGAGGGCGGCGCGGCGGTCGGCCACCTCGCGCGCCTTCACCTGCGTCGCCTCCCACGCGCGGCGCAGGGGCGCCATCAGCACTGGCTCGACAATCAGCAGGATGTCGTCGCGGCTGGTGTAGTGCGCCCCCAACTGGGCCCGCTTGCCCGGGTCCAGGCTGCGCTCGAACAGCGTGCCGAAGATGGACGGCTCGATGGCCGACCAGTCCAGCCCGGTGATGCGGTCCAGGCTGTCCAGGGCGGCGCGGTCGAGGGGCAGGACCGCGTCATCGTCGAACAGGCCGCCATTGAAGTGGCGAATCACGTCGTAGCCGAACACGCCACCCGTCGCCATCGCCCCGAAGAGTTGGCGCAGCGCCGCGCTGAACTGGTCGGGCTTGGCGCGCAGATTGTGAACCAGGCGCGTGAAGGCCGCCGCCGGTAGCAGGTCGATGTCCTCGGCGAACAGGACGAACAGCAGCCGGATGAGGAAGTGGGCCGCCGCGTGAGGGTCCGCCCCCTGGTCGCGCAGCAGATCGGCCAGGCGGGCGAACTCGCGCGCCGCCGCCTGGGTCACGCTGTCCGGCGTCTGGGGAGCCTTGAAATCTTCAGGACTGTAGAACAGGGCGCGCAGGCGGCGCAGGCCGTCGGCCGTCAGCAAGTCGTCCAGGCTGATGACGACGCGCTGCTTGACGGTGTTGGTGAAGTTGGTATGCACCACCAGCGTGTCCATGTCGGACACCAGCAGCAGGGGCGGGTTCTCCAGCGCCTCGCGGTACTGGAGGAGCTGCTGATACGCCCTGTCCAGGTTGGCGTGCTTGCCCTTGTACTCCAGGGCGAAGAAACCCCGCTTCCAGACGTCGGCCCACCCCTGGCCGCCGCCCGCCTTCGCCGCGCCCGCCTCGAAGGCGAAGCGCGTGCCGGTGGGGTCGTCTTCGATGGGGGTGGGGTGGCCGACCAGGCGGCACAGGTCGATGAAATGCTCCTGGTAGCCGGCGCGCTCCTTGACCGTCGCCTGCCGCCACTTGGCGACAAAGTCCTGGGGGCTGAGGGAGTCGGGCATCGAGGGGTCGTCCGTGGGTGGGCTACGTCTGGCCGGGGGTCAGGGCATGGTAATACACCCCCGTCCCGCTGTCAAATCCGCGCGGCGGCGCGACGTTGGGCAGGCTGAGCAGGCTGGATGGGCCACTACCAGGCCCTGGGCTTGCCAATGTTGTGCATCCTGCCTAGACTCTTCCCCCATGAGCAAGGGGCGGCTGGAAGCCTTCAGCGATGGCGTCATCGCCATCATCATCACCATCATGGTCCTGGAGTTGCACCCGCCGGAGGAGCCTGCCTTCGCCGCGCTGCTGCCCCTGCTGCCGGTGTTCCTGAGCTACGTCCTCAGCTTCGTCTACGTCGGCATTTACTGGAACAATCACCATCACATGTTGCAGGCCGCGCAGCGGGTGAACGGCCGCATCTTGTGGGCCAACCTGTTCCTGCTCTTCTGGCTGTCCCTCATCCCCTTCGCCACCGCCTGGATGGGCGGCACGGGCTTCGCCACCGCGCCGGTCGCCCTGTACGGCCTCATCCTGGTCATGGCCGCCGCCGCCTACATTCTCCTGTCCCGCCAGCTCATCGCCATCCACGGCCCCGACTCGCCGCTGGCGAAGGCTATCGGCCGCGACCGCAAGGGCCAGCTGTCCCTGGCCCTGTACATCGCCGCCGTGCCCCTGGCCTTCCTCAACCCCTGGATTTCGTTTGGCCTGTACGTCCTCGTCGCCCTCATCTGGCTCGTCCCCGACACGCGCATCGAAAGAACCATCAGCAGCTAGGATTGGCAAAGGAGCGGGTAGTGTCCCAGGAATATATAACGATACGCGGCGCCCGCGAGAACAACCTGAAGAATGTATCCTTGCGCATCCCAAAGCGCAAGATCACGATCTTTACCGGCGTATCCGGGTCGGGCAAGTCGTCCATCGTGTTCGATACCATTGCCGCCGAAGCGCGCCGCCAGTTGAACGAAACCTTCAGCACCTTCGTCCGCAACTTCTTGCCCCGCTACGCCCAACCGGACGCCGACGCCATCGAAAACCTGAGCATGGCAATCGTCGTCGACCAGAAGCGCCTGGGCGGCGGATCCCACTCGACGGTGGGGACGATTACCGATATCTATTCCTTCTTGCGGCTACTGTACTCGCGCGTCGGGCAGCCGTTCGTGGGCTATTCCAATGTCTTTTCGTTCAACGACCCGCAGGGCATGTGCCCCGCGTGCAACGGCCTGGGCCGCAAAATCGGGGTCGATCTGGACAGGTTTCTTGACACATCCCGCTCGCTCAACGAGGGGGCGATCCTGTTCCCGGAATACGCCGTCGAGAGCTGGGGGTGGAACGTCATGACCCAGTCGGGATTGTTCGATAACGACAAGAAGCTGGACGACTACAGCCAGGAAGAGATGCAACTGCTGCTCCACAGCGAACCCTACAAGGTCAAGATGCCGATGGGGAGCAACTCTGTCAACATGACCTTTGAGGGAATCGTCGACAAGTTCAGCCGCAAGTACGTGATGGGCGACGTGAAAACGTACTCAGAGCGCACGCAGAAAACGGTAGAGCCGTATATGACCTACGGGCCGTGTACCCTGTGTCATGGCGCGCGCCTCAACCAGGCGGCGCTCGGTTGCAAGATTAATGGCTACAACATCGCGCAGCTGGCGGCGATGGAAGTGGACGACCTGATCGAGGTCATCCGAGCGATTGAGGACCCCGTGGCCGCGCCGATGGTCAGTTCCCTGATCGAGCGGCTCCAGCACATGATCGACATTGGCCTGGAATACCTGAGCCTCAGCCGCGCCACCGACACGCTGTCGGGCGGCGAGTCGCAGCGCATCAAGATGGTCAAGCACCTCGGCAGTAGCCTGGTGGACGTCCTGTACGTCTTTGACGAGCCGAGCATCGGGATGCACCCGCGCGACGTGCACCGCCTGAACGAGCTTCTGCAGAAGCTGCGCGACAAAGGCAACAGCGTGATCGTGGTCGAGCACGATCCGGACGTTATCAAGGTCGCCGATCACGTCGTCGATGTCGGGCCACTCGCTGGAACCCGTGGCGGGACCATCGTCTTCGAGGGCAGTTTCGCGGACCTGCTGCACGCCGATACTCTGACAGGCCGCCACATGCAACAGTCCATCCCCCTCAAATCCAGTAGTCGCGCGGCTCAGGGCAAGCTGCCCATTACCAACGCCAGGGTCAACAACTTGCAGAACGTCAGCGTCGATATCCCGACGGGCGTTCTGACCGTGGTCACGGGGGTCGCGGGGTCCGGCAAAAGCTCGCTCATCCACCAGGCCTTTCTACGGCAGCACCCCGACTCGATCGTGATTGACCAGTCGCCGGTGGGCATTTCCAGTCGCTCGAATCCCGCCACGTATACAGGTATCATGGACGAGATTCGCAAGACGTTTGCCAAAGTGAACAAGGTGAGTCCGTCCCTGTTCAGCTTCAACTCGAAAGGCGCTTGCGACAATTGTCAGGGCCTGGGGGTCGTCTACGTCGAGCTGGCGTACATGGATGGGGTCAAGATACCGTGTGAAGTATGCGGCGGCAGGCGCTTCAAGGACGAGGTGCTGGGCTACCAGTTCCACGGCAAGTCGATCTCGGACGTTCTGAACATGCCCGTCCGGGAAGCCCAGGACTTCTTTCACACCAAAGAGGTGGCTAAAGAGGTGACGCGCAAATTGCAGGCCCTGAGCGACGTCGGCCTGGACTATCTGACATTGGGCCAGCCGTTGAGCACGCTCTCTGGCGGCGAATGCCAGCGCCTCAAGCTTGCCAGCGAACTGCACAAAAAGGGCAGCGTGTATGTGATGGACGAGCCGACCACCGGGCTGCACCTGTCAGACACGGGCCATTTGCTCGCCCTCATCAATCGGCTGGTGGATGCCGGCAATACCGTGATTGTCATCGAGCACAATCTGGCGATTATCAAGAACGCCGATTGGATCATTGACATGGGTCCCGAAGGCGGTCACAAAGGCGGCCGAGTCATGTTCGAGGGCACGCCGCAGCAATTGCTGGACTGCCAGCCATCGCTGACGAGTGCGTACCTGCACCGCGAGAGTCACCTGCCGACCCAGTAAGCCCCACTGCTTCGCTTCGGCCTGCCAGGCCTGTCTATATCCCCTGCGCCAGGCGTAGCAGCGTAGCCTGTAACTGGCGGGCGGCGGTATCCCAGGAGAAGCTGGCCGCCCGCGACGGGCCGGCGACGCGCAGCCGCGCCCCTAGCGCGGCATCGTCGAGGAGGCGGCGCAGCGCGGCGGCCAGGGCGTCCACGTCGGTGGGTGGGACTAGTAGCGCGGCATCGCCGACGACCTCCGGCAGCGACGAGGTGTCGGACACGACGGTGGGCGTCCCGCAGGCCAGGGCCTCGAGGGGCGGCAGGCCGAAGCCCTCATACAGCGAGGGGAAGGCGAAGGCGTCGGCCAGGCTGTACAGGGCGGGCAGGTCGGCATCGGGGACATAGCCCAGGAAGCGCGCGCTGTCGCGCAGACCGAGGCGCTCGACGTGGGCGAAAATGGGGTCGTCGAGCCAGCCGCGCCCACCGACCAGGATGAGGTGGTGGGCGACACCCTCGGCGCGCAGGCGGGCGAAGGCCTCCATCAGCCGCGCCAGGTTCTTGCGCGGCTCCAGCGTGCCCAGGCCCAGGATGAAGGGGCCGTCCAGGCCGTAGCGGGCGCGAACCTCGGCCAGGGCGGCGGCATCCTCGACGCGGCGAAAGTGGGGCGACGTCGCCGACAGAAGGACGCTGATTCTGTCGGGCGGAACGCCCAACAGGTCGATGAGGTCTTGTCGCGTGTGGGCCGAGTCGGCGAAGACGTGGTCGGCGCGGGTCACGGCGCGCGGGACGGCGGCGCTCAGGTAGGCGCGCAGCCCGGCGTCGGCCGTCTCAGGCACGCGCAGAAAAGACAGATCGTGGATGGTCACGGCGGCGCGGCCGCCGCGCAGAGGGGGCAGGGTGAAGTCGGGGCTGTAGTAGACATCAGCCGCCCCCGCCAGCCACTCACCCGCCAGAGGAACGCCGACCCGCCACAGGCGCAGGAAGGTGCGATTGGCGATGGGGATACGGCGCAGACGGAAGTTGGCGGGGAAACCGTCAACGCTGCCGGCGACGCGGATGTCCCCGCGCACCAGCAGCGTATAGGTGGTCGTCGTATCGAGGCGGCCGAGGGCCTGGACCAACTCGCGGGTATAGCGGCCGATGCCCGCGCCCTGCTGCGCGCCCGCCGTGTAGTCGATGGTGACGCGGCTCAATGGGTGTGCGACTGGCGGAACGTCCACAGCCGGTTGATGAAGAAGTTCCAGAACAGCACCACGACGATGGCGCACGCCTTGGCAACATTGAAGCCGAGCGGGCCGAGCCACGGCTCGAACACGTAGACATCCAGGGTAATGAACACGACCTGGTTGATGAGCAGCCCGGCCAGGTTGACCAGCACGAACTGCCCCAGTTGGGGCAGCAGCGGCTGGTGGCGCGCGCCGGGGAAGGTCCACAACCGGTTCCAGGTGAAGTTGCTCAACACCGCCGCTGTGAACGACTCGGTGTTGGCGGCCACCTTCGGCCAGCCAAAGCCCAGCACCAGGATGTTCAGCACCGTGAAGTCGATGAGCGCGCCGATTGTCCCGACAATGGCGAACTTGGTGAACTGCTTGAGGGTGCGGCGATTCTTGTAGATGCGGTAGCGCGCCCGGTCAATAGGACCGGCCGCGGCCTCAGGCGCCGGCATCGGCTGCGTCAACCAGGCAGAGAAGGATCGCAACATAGACTCCCATGGAATGCACATACAAGTTATCGAACACGTTGTGGGCTGCCGTGGCGACCAGCGCCCCCAGCACGCCCAGGGCCAGCGCCCGCCGCGCCCAATCCGTCCGTCGCGCGGCGACCTGCGCCTGGTGGGCGAGGGCCGCCACGACCAGGCCCAGGTAGGCCAGGAAGCCGATGAACCCGGCCTCAGCGC
>CAZJJF010000128.1:0-1744 GCA_964546245.1 uncultured Anaerolineales bacterium | reverse complement strand
CCGCGAGATCGCACGCGCGTTCCTCGACCAGGGGATTCCGCTCGACCACGTCGCGATCGTCGTCCAGGAGACCGGCCCGCGGACGAAGCCGCTCTTCACGCTGCAGCCGGAGAAGCCGATGAACCCGGCCTCAGCGCCGATGTTCAAGTAGAAATTGTGGGCGTGGCCCAGCGGGTCCGTCCAGCGCGGCACGCGGTAGGCCGGGTAGGCCGCCGCGTAGTTGCCCGCCCCCACCCCTGTCCAGAGGTGGTCGGCCCACATCCCCGCCGCCGCGTACCAGTGAGCGACACGCTCCACGACAGCGAAGTTATCATCAGTGACCTGGATGTTCGTCACGTCGAACCCGCCCAGGTACTCACCCACTGAACTGAACCGCCCCGCGACGCCGGCCGGCGTCAGGTCGGTCGCGCCCGCCAGGGCCAGCAGCAGGCCGACCAGGACGATGACCCACAGCGCACCCACCGCCCGCCGCCGCGTGGCCGCCGCCGCATCCGGCGCGGGCCGCGCCAGGGTAAGGGCCAGCCAGCCAAGCGCAACCACCGCCCCGCCGACCAGCGCGCCGACCCACGCGCCGCGTGACCAGCTCAGCGCCAGGCCCAGGCCGAGAATGGCCCCTGCTGCCAGGAGCAGCGGCGTCACCAGCGCGGCCCAGCGCCCGACGCCCCGCGAGCCGAGGAGCGCCAACCCCACCAGCCCGCTCAGCGCCGGCATCAGCGCCAGATTCATGAACCCCGCGAAGGGGTTCGGCTGGCCGAACTGGCCGAAGGCGCGCCACAGTCGCCCGCCCAGGATGGCATAGCTCGGCGGCCCCACGCGCAGCGCGGATTGGGCGATGCCCGCCAGGGCTTCCAGCGTCCCGGCCAGGACGACGGCCACCGTCAGGGCGGCAATGTAGCGGCCGCGCCGCGCGCCCGCCTCATCGGCGAAGGCCAGGCCCAGCACGTACACCGCGACGATCTCCAGCCACTTCGCCACTTCCTTGACGGCGGCGGGCATGTCCGTCGCGCCCAGCAGCGATAGCAGCAGCGCGCCAACGAAGATGAGCAGCGACAGCAGCAGCGGCGCGTGGGGCAGGCGCACGTCGCGCCGCGCCAACCCGCGCAAGAGCCAGGCCCCCGCCACGGCGGCGATGAGCAGCTCGACCCCGCCGACCGCCAGCCCGCCCAGATGCAGCGCGCGCAGCTCGCCGAAGGGTACGGCGAAGGGCAGCAACAGAAACACCCACTGCGGCCGCAGCAGCGTCACCAGCCCGGCCGCCACGCCGCCCAGGATCAGCGCAAAGGTCGTGACCGGCAGCGTCGCGGCGGCCCACCCCAGGGCCACAGCGACGGTGACGCCGGCGGCCAGCCCGGCCAGCCGGCCGTCGTCGCGCGCGCGCGCCAGGGAGCCGCCCACCATCACGTCAACCGACCTGGGCCAGTTGCTGTCGGAAATAGTCTATCGTGCGCGACATTCCGTCTTCAAGGTCCACCTGCGCCTGCCAGCCCAACAGGGTGCGCGCCCTGGTGATGTCCGGCTGGCGCTGCTTGGGGTCGTCGGCGATGCGCTCGGCGGGCGGCTCCACCAGTTCGATGGGCGACGCGCTCCCTGTCAGCCGCTTGATGACACGGGCGTACTCCAGCATCGTAATCTCGGCGGTGTTGCCGATGTTGACCGGGTGGGCCTCGTCGGAGTGAAGCAGGCGGACGATACCCTCCACCAGGTCCGAGACGTAGCAGAAGGAGCGTGTCTGCTGGCCGCCGCC